>JAIDVA010000001.1 GCA_029059925.1 Eubacterium sp.
CTGATATGAACAATAGATTTGCCTAAGCAATAAAAAGAAAGGACAGCAGTTTTGTATGAACTGCTGTCCTTTTAAATTGTGTTTTATTATGCCGGAGTATTGTTTTTATCTGTTCCGCCATGGTTTGATGAGCCGTAGCCAATCCATGTTGTTCCCGGGTTAAGGCTTACATCCTTACCGCTTGCATCCTTGATTACAAGCACGCCGTTTTCAACAGACCATGTGATTTCGGTAATTGTGCCAAGGCTTACAAGCTTACCGCTGCCGCCGTCAAGCTCATAGTTGCAGTAAATTTCTGTTCTGCCTGAACCGCCGTAATTAGACTTGCTTACATACTGTGTAGTATCATAAAGCACAAGCAGATTCTTTCTTGCAACATCGGTTTTATAATCCGTGCTGTGATACATTTTGTCCTCGGCATTATAGGTCCAGTCTCTTGTTTTTGTGTTTGAAGAGAAGGTAAGGCCAAAGGCTGTGCAGCTTTCGGTTCCGACAGGCTTGTCCTCTTCATTAAAGCTGAATTTGGTGAAGCTGCTTTCATCAGCCTCAGTTCTGAAGCCTGAATCCTCAATTGCTGCTTCGAGCTTATCGCCGTAGAGCACACCTGTATGTTCTGAAGATACACCTCTTGATGAATCCCTGCCGAACAAACCAACCTTATCACTGTAAGACATTTGGTTGATATGGTCAACATTATCAGTCTGGAAAACAGTATCTGCACCTACGTAATTATCCTTTGAAGAGCTTTGACCCCAATGAATAAAGATAGAGTCAAACAGCTCGGAAAATCTTATGAACGGAGGTCGTGCACTTCTTACAGGACCTATCTGACTCGGAAGTGATGTATAGTCAGCATAGAACCAGAGCATTCTGGTCTCACCGCCTTCAACCTCACCCTCAAGAATAATGTCAGGCGGATTGCTGTTGTCGGCAATACCCCACTGAGGTCTTGCTGCAGCCGCATTCTCAACTACGCAGGCAACAGGTCTTTTACCCACAGCACTTGTATTATATGCATCCTCACCTGTGAGTGGATTGAGAATTTTAACAGGTGCTTCAGTTGTGGATACGGTTGATGTGGAAGGTGTTGTTGTAGTCTCAGACTCCTTGTCCTTGTTTTTGGTAAATATGAAGATTCCGCCGACTATAAGTGCAACAGCCAGAACTGCCACAACAGCGATTATGATTATTTTTTTCTTTTTATCAGCAGGCTCGTCCTCATCGTAATCATCATCAGTATAAATCTGGTTTAGGTCAATCTGCTTTGGTGTTTCGTTTTTAAATGAGTCGTTAATTATGCTGAAGTTGTTATCTTGATTTTTTATTTCGGCTTCGTCAGCCTTTGAAAAATCTATATCAAAGTTTTTTCTGACAGGCGGTTTGCCTTCAGCTCTTTTTTTATCCTTAAGTTCATTTAAAATATCATCAATTTCATTCTGGTTTGACATTTGTTATCTACTCCTCTCGAACTTTTTTTATTTTATCACATATTATATTGTATTG
>JAIDVA010000010.1 GCA_029059925.1 Eubacterium sp.
ATATTGTTTTTTTATTTGAATTGTCTGAGTCTCAGTGCATTCAAAACAACTGTTACCGAGCTAAGGCTCATACAGGCAGCGGCAATCATCGGGTTGAGTGTCCATCCGAATATGCCGTAAAAACAGCCTGCTGCCAGCGGTATGCCTAAGCAGTTGTAGAAAAATGCCCAGAAAAGATTTTCACGAATGTTCTTTAATGTTTTTTTAGAAAGTCTGATTGCTTTTGATACATCTGAAAGCTTATCAGAAACAAGTACAACATCAGCAGAGTCGATTGCGATATCTGAGCCTGCACCAATCGCTATGCCAACATCTGCTCTTGTAAGAGCAGGGGAATCATTGATTCCGTCACCGATCATTGCTACGGTCTTTCCCTCATCAATAAGCTCGCGGATTTTACGCTCCTTATCATCAGGCAGAGCAGATGCAATAAAGTGCTTAATTCCTGCCTGCTGCGTTATTGCAAAAGCTGTAACCTCGTTATCACCTGTAATCATAATTGTGTCTGCGGAGATGCTCTCAATCGTCTCTTTTGCATCCTCTTTGATTTTATCTGCTACTGCAACTGTGCAGATGTATTCATCATTGCATGTGAATATAATTGGTGTTTTGCCTGCGAAAGAGAATTCGTTATCTGCAATTCCTGTCAGCTTTTCATTTCCGGCTTTATAGGTTTTACCATCAATTTTTGCTGTGATTCCTTTGCCTATAATGTATTCACTTTCCTCAAGCTCAAGCAGCTTTGCTCCATTATCCCTGCAATAGCTGCAAATTGCTGCTGAAATGGGATGGTCAGAGATGTTTTCCAATGTATAAATAATATCAAGATACTGTTTGTCTGTCACATCTGTAACAAACATTTCACCTTGTGTGATTGTACCTGTTTTGTCAAATACAATTGTGTTACATTTGCCAAGATTCTCAAGAGCGGTCGCATCCTTGAAAAGTATTCCGTTCTCAGCACCTTTGCCTGTTCCTATCATAATTGCACATGGTGTTGCAAGCCCAAGCGCACACGGGCAGCTGATTACTAATACAGATACTCCGATGGAAAATGCAAATTCAAAACCTTTTCCGATAATAAGCCATACTGCAAAAGCGATTATTGCAATTATGATTACAACAGGAACAAAAATGGCTGCAATTTTATCTGCAAGTCTTTGGGCAGGCGCTTTTGATGATGATGCGTCCTCAACAAGAGATATGATTCGTGAAAGTGTTGATTCGTCACCAACCTGTGTAGCTTTGAAAATGAAATTGCCGTTTGTATTTACCGTTCCGCTGATAACCTTATCATTTATTGTTAAGTCAACAGGTACGCTTTCACCTGTAACCGCACTCTGGGCGATTGAGCCTGAGCCACTCGTAATTATTCCATCAACTGCAATTCTCATACC
>JAIDVA010000100.1 GCA_029059925.1 Eubacterium sp.
TGCGAATACCTTGGCAAAAAACGTAAGGTGCTTTATGTAAGCGGTGAGGAATCTGCAAATCAAATTAAAATGCGTGCCAACAGACTTGGGGTAACAACTGATAATCTGTTTATTTTACCGCAGACTGATGTTTCCGTCATCGTTGAAACAATTAAAATAGAAAAGCCGGACCTTGTTATTATTGATTCTATACAGACGATGGTTTATGAAGAGGTAACCTCATCAGCCGGCTCTGTAACACAAGTAAGAGAATGTACTAATATTTTTATGCACACAGCAAAAGGGCTTGGCATACCAATTATTGTTGTCGGTCATGTAAATAAGGATGGTGCAATAGCAGGACCAAAAGTTCTTGAACATATAGTTGATACTGTATTGTATTTCGAGGGTGAAAAAAATTATTCCTATAGAATACTTAGAGGTGTAAAGAACAGATTTGGTTCCACTAACGAAATTGGTGTTTTTGAAATGACAGGAGAAGGTTTGAAAGAAGTTTTGAATCCTTCGCTTATGATGATTTCAGGCAGACCCAAAAACACCTCAGGTACCTGTGTTGCATGTATAATGGAAGGCTCAAGACCAATTCTTGCAGAAGTTCAGGGACTTGTATGTGCAACAGGATTCGGAACTCCCAGACGAATGAGTACAGGATTTGATTATAACAGAATGAGCATGCTGCTTGCTGTACTTGAAAAAAGAGCCGGATACTTTTTCAATAATATGGATGCTTACATAAATGTCGTCGGTGGATTAAAATTGGACGAGCCTGCCGCTGATTTAACTGTTGCACTTGCTCTTGTTTCATCACTAAAAGATAAAGCTGTAGGGGATAAAATACTTGCTTTTGGCGAAGTAGGACTTGCCGGGGAAATCAGAGCAGTAAGCAATTGTGAGCAAAGAGTTGCGGAAGCCTATAGACTTGGTTTTGAAAAATGCATAATTCCATTCCATAACTATAAATCACTTTCAAAAGAAGTAAAAGTTAATGTGGATATTGTTCCTGTTCGAACAATACGTGATGCCTTTTCAGCTTTGGTTGAAGAGTAAAACAGAAAAAAATATCCTCAGAGTAAAAATATCCTCAGAGTAAAAATACTCAGAGGATATTTTTCATTTGTTTTTCA
>JAIDVA010000101.1 GCA_029059925.1 Eubacterium sp.
TATTATATCAAGTAAACATATTTACTATTGACTTTAGTAAATATGTTTACTATAATTACAATGTAATAAATTTATCGGGAGGATAGTATGAAACAGTCAGATAGAATTCGATATTGCAAAGAATATCATAATCATCCATTGAGAAAAGAATATGAATTGAAAAAATCTAAATTTCGAAAAAAGCCATTACCCTTTTGTATGGTATTTCCTTGGATAATGATAATAGTATATCTGCTTATTTTTATTGGATGCGTAAAAATAAGTAAAATTGTTGATAATAGTTTTCCTTTTGTAATCGCTGGATATGCAATTATAATAATTGGTTTAATTAACTTGTATATATCTTTTCAAACATTTAGAGATGCATTAGACTTAACTTCAAGAGATTTAGAAACAGATGATTTAAAAAAATTAAGAGAAGAATATGAGAAAAAAGGCTTAATAGAATGGGAAGAACATGAATTATGGAAACACGAATGCTGTGAATATGATGATTACCGAGAAATGTATGTATGCTGTGCAACAAAACAGCCACTATCATATAGAGATATCAGTTTTTGTAAGCAGCCCGGAAATTGCAAATATTGTAAAGCTTTTGTTACAGCTTACTTGGGTCCTGACGGACCTAAATATTGGTCTTATGAATTTAAAAGATAGCAGGAGGTGAGAATATGTGGTGTCCATACTATAAAGATGGTGAGTACAAATGTGACTTGTGTAAAAATACCGTAAATGAAGCAAAGCACGATAATTACTGTACCGATTGGAATGGTACAAATTATCAGGACTGTGATATTTATAAAAGGTATTCATAATAAAAATAACCGAGTATTATACTCGGTTATTTTTATTATGATGTTTAATATTTTTTATCCTCATAGCTGATGATTTCTTTCGCAATATAAATCGGTCGGTTCTTGGTCTGGATATAATTTCGTGCAAGATATTCGCCGATAATTCCGATTGTAAACAGCTGAATACCGCCGATAAAGGTGATAAGGATAACAAGCTGTGTAAAGCCGTCAACATTAATGTGGCTTACAAGCTTTCTTATAATTGTTACAATTGCATATATAACGCTGAAAAGCGTTGCAACCGAACCTAAAACTGATGCAAATTTGAGCGGCGCGGTTGAAAAGGCAATCATCCCCTCAAAGGCATATTTTAAC
>JAIDVA010000102.1 GCA_029059925.1 Eubacterium sp.
GCAATTGAGCCGATATTAATTATGTTTTTCACATTCGGTACACGGATATCAACTGCGCTCATAATACAGTTTTTAATCAGCTCTACCGAAGCATTTATACTATCAGAATTCTGAGTAAGACCCCGTTTGTCAATTTGAATTTTCAAATCCTCTTCAAAAGAGGTACACATACTCTCAACCGATTCAAAATAAGTGGTCTCACTATAGCCTATACTTGAGCCGATAGTGCCTGCAACATAAGCCTTGATTGTCTCTTCAACCAGTGCATCATCAAACACGTTGTCAAGATTGCTGCTGTCTAGTCCGTTTTTTAAATAAATATCACATGCATATTCAAGAATATCTGTCTTTACAGAACTGACATAATTATAATCAGTAAACATATTCTCTATTGAAGATTTATTCAAAAACACTGATTTGGAGCAGGTCGAAAGGCTTGCAAGCACAATCATAATAAACAGTGAAAAGGATAGCAGAACTCTCAAAATCCTTGAAGATTTTGTCTCACGAGAATTTGCCATATTAATCGCCCTCCCCGTCAATCAAATCAGCAAACACATAATAATGTTCGCCGCTGTGTTCTGAAAAATCCGAGCAAATACTGCAAAGCACAAGCATCGAATCAGCATCATCACTATAAGACTGAACATCATCCGAGATATACTTGGCGTCAACTATGCGATACTGCATAGCAGGCGATAAATTCGAATCAAGCGTAACAATGTCACCTATTTGGGCATATTTAAGACTTGAAAAAAATGTTTCATCATAACCTTTTATAACAAGCATCGAATCATGATTCAATCTGCCATTACTGTCTACACAGCCCAAAATTGATGAAAGACCCGCACCATTTCGCATTGACACACGGTTAGCACCATAATACACGCTGCAATTGAGCCCGCAGCTTTCAATTGAAACATTTGCAATTTTATCGCCTAAATGAACATAAAAAGCGGTTGTGTCATTCTCTAACTCTGCACCGTCAGGTACGTTCGGAAAATACGTGCTGTCATCAATTTCAACATCACGCACACGCATTTTAAAGCTGTCCTCCAGCTTATGAACAGCATTTGCTGCGGGAGTATTGACAATAAACAAGCCTATAATGGTAAATGCCAACGCAATTGCAAGAAAGGAAAAAATGCAGACAAGATATTTATTAAACAAATTTTCCTTTCTGCTTCCTTTACTGTTTTCATCACTCATAAAATTTAGTCCTCAAAAACGGCTCCCTTAGCACCGCTTGTTACGTGCTGTGCATATCTCTTAAGATAACCGCTGAGCTCCTGTACAGGCGGCTGCCATTTTGCTTTACGCTCAACCAAAACGTCATCAGATACATTAACCTTAAGAACTCTTGCAGGGATATCAATTTCAATTTCATCGCCGTCTTCTACAAGTGCGATTGTTCCGCCCATTGCAGCCTCCGGACTAACGTGACCGATTGACGCACCGCGTGTTGCACCTGAAAAACGTCCGTCTGTAAGAAGTGCAACGGACGAGCCAAGACCCATACCGATAATAGCAGAGGTTGGTGAAAGCATCTCTCTCATACCGGGTCCGCCCTTTGGTCCTTCATAACGGATAACAACAACATCGCCTGCAACAACCTTACCGCCGTTGATTGCGGCAATAGCCTCTTCCTCGCTGTTATAGCATTTTGCAGGGCCTTTATGCTGCATCATTTCAGGAGCAACTGCTCCCTTCTTAACGACTGCACCGTCCTCTGCAAGGTTACCCTTAAGAACAGCAATGCCGCCGTCTGCTGAGAAAGGCGCATCAAGTCTGCGAATAATGTCACCATCAGCATCAGGAGCATTTGCAATTCTGTCAGCAACGGTTCCGTTAACTGTGAGTGCATCTGTGTTAATCATATCGCCCTTTGCAAGCTCCTTCATAACTGCCTGAATACCGCCGACATCATTAAGGTCTGTAATAAATACAGATGATGCAGGGTTAAGCTTACAAATCTGCGGTGTCTTTCTGCCGTAAGCATCAAGCTCGTCAAGGTCAATATCGTGACCTGCTGCATGTGCAATGGCGGTAAGATGAAGAATTGTATTTGTTGAGCAGCCGATTGCCATATCTGTGCGCATAGCATTTTCGATTGCTTCTTTCGTAATAATGTCAGAAGGTTTGATATCTTCTTTAAGAAGATCCATAACCCTTTCACCTGCCATTTTAGCAAGTCGGAGTCTTGCGCTCATAACAGCAGGGATAGTGCCTGAGCCGGGTAGTGACATACCGATTGTCTCAGTAAGACAGTTCATTGAGTTAGCTGTATACATACCTGAACAGGAACCGCAGGTTGGGCAAGCTGTGAATGCACAGGATTCCAGATTTTCAAGACTCATTTTGCCAACTGCGTTTGCACCTACATATTCAAACTGCTCTGAAAGACCGATGCGATTTTCTGTCTCAGTGCTCTTACCTGGAAGCATAGGACCGCCGCTGATAAAAATACAAGGCAAATTCAGTCTGCATGCTGCAAGAAGCATACCCGGTACAATCTTGTCGCAGTTCGGAATAAACACGACTGCATCAAGAGGATGCGCAGTGAGCATAACCTCAATACTGTCTGCAATAAGCTCTCTTGAGCAGAGTGAATATTTCATGCCTCGGTGGTTCATTGCAATACCGTCACAAACACCGATTGTATTGAACTCAAACGGAACACCACCTGCATTTCTGATACCGGCTTTAACCTGCTCTGCGATTTTATCAAGGTGCATATGACCCGGGATATAATCACTCTTTGAGTTTACTACTGCTACAAAAGGTCTTTTCATCTCAAGCTCATCAATACCGAGCGCTCTGAGGAGTGAACGATGAGGAGCTCTTGAAGGACCTTCTTTAATTAAATCTGATCTCATTATTTACATCTCCATTATATTGGGCAAAACGACTAAATATCGTATTGCTGTTTATATTCTGAATATATTTGTACGGGAGGAATAACTCCTCCCGTTTCGTTTTTTATTTTAGTTGAGCGGCTTCATCGTCGGGAACAACAAAACATCACGGATTGAATAGCTGTCAGTAAGCAGCATTACAAGTCTGTCAATACCGATACCAAGACCACCTGTAGGCGGCATACCGTATTCAAGTGCTGTAACGAAATCGTTATCGATAAGATTAGCCTCGTCGTCGCCTGCCTCTCTGAGCTTCATCTGTGCCTCAAAGCGTGACTGTTGGTCAATAGGATCGTTAAGCTCTGAATAAGCATTACCGTATTCACCGCCGAGAATGAACAGCTCAAAACGTTCTGTAAGCACAGGACAATCAGGCTTTCTCTTGGTAAGCGGACTGACCTCAACAGGATAATCCATAATAAAGGTTGGCTGAACAAGATTTTCTTCAACAAACTCTTCAAAAAAGGAATTGAGAATATCACCCCATGTAGCCTTACCTGGTGCAATTTCAACACCCTTTTCATTTGCGATTTCAATTGCCTTTTCATCATCAGACATAAAGTCAGCAAAATTAACACCGCTGTATTTTGCAACAGCATCAACCATTGTCATACGTGCAAATGGTGTTTCAAGGTCAATCTCAGTCCCGTTGAAGGTGATATGAAGATTGCCGTCGCAAACCTCGTTAGCTGCATTTCTTATCAATGCCTCGGCAATATCCATCATACCGTAATAATCGGTATAAGCCTGATAAAGCTCAATACAGGTGAACTCAGGATTATGTCTTACATCCATACCTTCATTTCTGAAATTACGGCCGATTTCATAAACTCTTTCCATACCGCCGACAATCAGTCTTTTAAGATAAAGCTCTGTCGCAATACGAAGATACATATCCATATCAAGTGTATTGTGGTGTGTAATAAACGGTCTTGCAGCAGCACCACCTGCAATGTTATTGAGAATCGGTGTTTCAACCTCTACAAAGCCAAGGTTGTCCAGATAAGACCTGATTGATGTGATTATCTTTGAACGCTTGATAAATGTATCCTTAACATCCGGATTCATAATCATATCAAGATAGCGTTTTCTGTAGCGTGTGTCTGTATCCGTAAGACCGTGAAATTTCTCAGGCAGCGGAAGAAGTGACTTAGAAAGAAGAGTGAGTTTTTTCGCATGAACTGAAATCTCACCTGTTCTGGTCTTGAACACAAAGCCGTCAACTTGAACAATATCACCAAGATCCCACTTTTTGAATTCCTTGAATTCCTCTTCACCGATATCATTCATACGAACATAGACCTGAATTCGTCCGGTCCTGTCACGAACATCAATGAAGTTCGCCTTGCCCATATCTCTCCAGGTCATAATACGACCGCAGATTGATACATCCTGTTCTTCAAGCTCTTCAAAATTATCTGTAATCTGCTGTGCAAAATGAGTCTGCGTTGCCTTTGTAATTTCAAACGGGTCATTGCCTGCATCCTGCAAAGCCTTAAGCTTGTTGATACGAATTTGCTTTAACTCATTTTCAGAAAGCACAACCTCAGCCATCTGCATCTGTGCAGCATTGGCATTGCTGCCGATTTTTTCGATATTCTCAAGTGCCTCAGCCTCGCTGTCAGCTGTGCCGACAAGAGCAGGTGCACCTGTCTGGAGGAAAAGAGTGTATTTAACCTTATCCCCATCCGCCTCAACAAGATATTTAGGATTGGTCTTTTCCTCGTCATTCTGAAGTGTGTTCTGCACCTTCATTCTGCTGTTTTTCTTAACAGCCTTAACACCTCTTTTGCACATATCCTCCTTATCAAAAACAGGACTTGTGCCGACTGACTTATCGTCAATTATAAATTCAAATGTGAAAGTGCCGTCACCTGACTTGGTGATTTCAAACTTTCCTGCCATATTTTTGTACCTCTTAAATTAATCTATTGTTTTGATTTCAAGCTCAAGGCTGCCGATTGGAGCCTCAACAACAACTGTTTCGCCGACTCTTGCGCCTACCAATGCTCTGCCGACAGGACTTTCGTCAGAAATCTTACCCTCAGCAGGATTTGACTGTGCAAAGCCCACAATCTCATAGGTTGCCTCAACATTATCACTGAGTCTTACAACAGTTACCTTTGAGCCCATGCTTACTGTATCAGAATCAGCGGTATCAATAATAACAGAGTTATCAAGCTGATATTCAAGCTCACTGATACGAGCCTCAATCTTAGCCTGCTCTGATTTCGCCTCATCATATTCACTGTTTTCTGAAAGGTCACCATATGAACGTGCAACCTTAAGTTTTTCTGCTATATCAATTCTGCCTTCGGTTTTAAGATTATCAAGCTCTTTTTCAAGCTCTGCTTTACCTGCTGCAGTCATTTTAAATTGTTTTGTTGCCATAATAAAATCTCCTTATCGCATTTTTTAATCATTTTATTATATATTATAATTATTATAGTGTCAAGTTATAAGAACAAAAACAAATTGTAAAAATAAAGTGAAATTCCACATAATATGCTATAAAACTGAAAATATCACATCTGTACAAAAGGTATTGCACAGATGTGATAAAAACTAAAATGTATTAAAACAAAATCCTTTTCTCGGCAGGCATTGATTCTGCAATTTTTCTGCCATTCTTATAAGAAGCTAAAACAGCTGCATTGGTATTGAGCGCATCATAATAATTTTCAGCATCAAGCACAATAAAGCTTGCAGGCCTGTTCTCTTCAATACCATACTTATCACCGAGATGCAGAGTTTTTGCAGCATTTGAAGTTATGAATCTGTATGAATTCATAATATCCTCATAACCCATCATCTGACAAATGTGAAGTCCCATAAATACAACATCACGCATACTGCCTGTTCCGAGCGGATACCACGGGTCAAAAATATCATCATGACCGAAGGAAACATTAATCCCTTCATTTGTAAGCTCTTTCACACGAGTAATACCTCTGCGCTTCGGGTAAGTATCCATTCTGCCCTGAAGATGTGTATTGACAAGCGGATTTGATACAAAGTTGATTTTGCTCATTTTGAGCAGACGCATCAAGCGAACAACATAAGCATTGTTATATGAGTGCATAGCCGTCGTATGACTTGCAGTTACCTTATCAAAAAGCTCAAGCTCGAGTGCTCTTGCAGCAACCGTCTCAAGCCCTCTTGATGCCTCATCATCAATTTCATCACAATGCACATCAACAAGCTTATTGTTATCTGCAGCAAGCTGCATAGCAAAATTAAGTGAATCCACACTGTATTCCCTTGTGAATTCAAAGTGAGGAATTGCACCGACAGCATCTGCACCAAGCTTAACAGCGTCAATCATAAGCTGTTTGCCGTTCGGATAGCTGAGTATACCCTCCTGCGGGAAAGCAACAATCTGGATATCCATAACATCCTTAAGCTCCTCACGAAGCTCAACCATTGTCTCCATTGCAACAAGCGACGGATCGGTAACATCAACATGAGTGCGTATAAACTGAATACCATTTGCCGCATACATCTTTACTGCACGATGAACACGCTCGCGGATATCATCACGGCTGAGCTTATCCTTGCGTTTACCCCAGCACTCTATACCCTCAAAAAGCGTACCCGATAAATTCCAAACGGGATCACCCGCAGTAAGGCAGGTATCAAGATGAACATGTGACTCAATAAAAGGCGGCAGCACAAGCTTTTTGCCTAAATCGACAACATCTTCACCCTGCATGGGTTCAATTGAATCAGCTATTGAGACAAATTTTCCGTTCTCAACACGAAAATCCGAAGTGTTTTTCGCATTCTCTATTAAAGCATTTTTAAATAACATAAATCGTGCAGTCCTTTACTTTTTCTTTGCCTTGGTAATTGCGTAAAAAATAATATAAATAACACAGGCGGTAATCATAGCATTAACAGATGCGATACCAGCCTTAACAAGATTGCCGACAACAGCACCTGCAATTACGCCAAGAATAGAGCCTATATTAACCTTGCTCTCAACAACAGAATCCTCTTTATAGTTATCCTTATTGAGGAAGAAATCAAGCATAATAATTGCACCTACCGGAGGAAGGGTTGCATTAAGGATATTGAGGAATGAAACAAAGTTGTTATAAAGCCAGATAGCAGTTACAGTACCAACAACACCTGCCACAAGCACCATAGGACGCTTGCGCACCTTTGTTATGTTTGAAAGACCGAGACCTGAGGTGTAAAGCGCATTGTCATTCGTAGTCCAGATATTTGCACCAAGCACAATAAGTGCAGGTACAAGCAGTCCCTGAGCAATCATTACATAGAAAATGTCATCCTTACCTGTGAATGCACCGCCGACAGCACCAAATGCAAACATCAGCGTATTACCGATAAAGAAAGCAATTACTGTTGTAATAACTGCTATCTTGTTTGATTTAGCAAAACGGGTGAAATTAGGAGTTGCTGTACCGCCGCTGACAAACGAGCCGATAACCAGGCCTACACCTTCAAAAATACTGAGCTCACCTGAATTTTTAGCAAAAATAGCAACAAGTCCTCCACCCTCATTCGTTGAGGTAATCAT
>JAIDVA010000103.1 GCA_029059925.1 Eubacterium sp.
TCGCACCGCCACATACCAACGGAACGATGTGGGCATCGTTCCCTACGATTTTTTATCCAACACTTATTAAGATAAACAATAATTTATATTATCAAAGAAATAAGGCACGGCGTTCTGCCGTGCCTTATTAATATTATGTATTTATCAGCCGTTAAGGATTGCAAAGTTTTCCTTATTACACTTATAAAGATTCTGGAAAACTCTGAAATTTTTATCATAAACCTCTTTATTTGCCTTGTTAGGATGATATACTGTTTTTGCCGGGATAAGCTTTTTAACATCCTTCATTGTTGGGATAACGCCTGTGCCTACTGCGATACAGGCTGCTGCACCAACGGCACCGATATTCTGAGGTGAATCAACAACCTCAACATCTCTTTGGAGAATATCTGCAAGAATCTGGCATGTGGTCTCGCCGAGTGCACCGCCGCCGCAGAAACGTACAGCCTTTGAGGTTTTAACCTTTTTTTCCTGTCTCTCAAGCATCCAGCGCATGTGGAAGCAAATACCCTCAACAACAGAACGGATAAGTTCGGTTTTACCTGTATCAAGACGGATATTGAAGAACATACCTGCAGCATTCGGATCCTCGAACGGACATCTGTTGCCATGAAGCCAAGGTGTGAATATTACGCCGTTTGAGCCTGCAGGAATAGAGTCGATAACTTCCTCGAGATAATCATACATATTAAATTCAACCTGCTCAAGACTGTCTGCTGCGTTGCCGTATTTTTTCAGAAAATAGCCGATTTCATCAAGTGCAAGGTGATCCTTAACCCAACCTACACATTTGTTTGAGGTTTCAAGCTCACCAAAGTAATTGTATGACTCAGGGTCAGCACCAACGATGGCTGCCATCATTGCACCGGCATCAACTGTTTGTTCGGCACATACTGTTCCAACCCAGCCTGATGTGCCTGAATAAATATGAGTATCACCATTTTCAACAGCACCTGCACCTACACCGATGAGTGATGCATCACCGCCGCCGCCGTAAACGGCTGTGCCTGCAGCAAGACCAAGCTCTTTTGCAGCAGACTCGGTAACTTCGCCAACCTTTTCAGTGCACTTTTTGATTGGCGGAAGGTGTTCTATATTTACTCCAACCATATTACAAATTGGCTTGCACCAGCCCTCGTGACCCTTTCTTGTGTCATAAAGAAGAGTAGCAAAAGCAGAATCTGTAGTCATTACAAATTCACCGCTGGCACGGCAGATGAGATATTCTTTAATGTCAAGCCACTTATAAATCTTTTTGAAATTCTCAGGCTCATGTGCTTCGACCCACTTGTATTTCCAGATAGGGTCTTTAACAGATGATGAAACAGCACCTGTATATCTGAGATATTTCAAAAGCTTTGTTACCTCAGCGCCTGCAATCTGCACACCGTGTGCAATACCCTTTTTGATTTCATCTCTTGCTCTCTGATCCATATATGTCATAGGACGGCGGATGCATTTGCCCTCCTTGTCAACGAGCACAAGTCCCTGCATAGCAGAACAGAAGCTGATACCCTCAATCTGCTCTTTACTGATGCTTGGCATTTTTTCAAAAACGGTTTTAGTAGTCTGGCACATTGCCTCCCACCATTCGTCGGCATCCTGTTCAGAACCGCCCTTAACACCTGTTTCCTCGTCAACATAAAGTCCGTAACCTGCTGTTGAGGATGCAAGAATCGTCATTGTCTTGTCGATCTCAATCAGACAGGTTTTGATACCTGTTGTTCCGATATCATAGGTGATTACATATTTGCTCATATTTGTCCTCCTTATAATAAGACGGCAATGCCGGCTGAATATATTTATTGTTTATTTGCTGAAAGTAAATGCAGATTCAATGAATTTAAGCAGCTGTGATATTACCTGCTCGTCATTTGATTCGTTAATATCAATACCTGTATAAATTCTGAATTTTTCCCGGTGATAATCACAGGTGTATGCAAATTGCAGCGAGGTTAAAAGATTGTCAAGAAATATTGCAAAAAGTCTTGGGTCAAGATCAGAACGTACATCACCCTTGGCAAGTGCCTGACCGATTGATGTGATGTAAATAGAGCTTCGTTTGCTTTCAATTTCCTCAACAATTGCACGCATTCTCTGTACCGAGCCTTTTTCAGAACAGATTTCGTTATACATTTTTATATAATTTGAATGTTTTTTTGAATGCATACAAATTGTTCGAACAAGCTTTTCAGCTTTGATAAGCAGCTTATCATCGCTTATCATAATATCATAAAGTGCTTTTTCAAGGACATCCATACCATACTTTAAGCAGGTTATGAACAAATCCTCCTTAGTAGCAAAATATTTATACATCAAACCGATTGATATGCCTGCATTCTTTGCAATTACATTTATATTGGCGTTTTCATATCCTTTTGAAGAGAATTCTTCAATTCCGACCTCAAGAATTAATTTTTTTCGGTCATCATCGGCTCTTTCAAATGCATCTTTGTAATATTTTTTTTCTATCATTTGATTAAATTTGTATCATTGCACAAAAAGTGAATTATTGATTTGTACAAGGTCTACAAATCTACCTCGCTTTTCTTGTATTTGATAAAGGTATACTAACACTATTTTAATAATTTTGCAACAAATATAACTAAAATTTTACTGAAAAGTATTTGACAAATCGTAAAAAAGTGATATACTTAATGTGTAAATAACGTGAGCGGTTACTCACACCTAAAGTGTGAGCGGCGACTCACAGTAAAATATTTTTAAGGGGGCTTACTTATGGATACAAGATTTGCTATTTCAGAGTATCCTGATGCAGCGATTCTCACAGCTCAGCTTGACACGCTCATCAAACAACCAATTTATTCAATCAACCGTGACGCTCTTAAGAAATACGAGGAAGAATATTTCGATAAGAAGTGCGCAAAGTCAAAGGAAATGATTACCGAGGCTAAGCAGGTTATCCCTGGCGGTGTTCAGCACAACCTTGCTTTCAACTATCCTTTCCCAATCGTTATGACAAAGGCTAAGGGCAACAGGCTTTATGATATCGACGGTAATGAGTATTTCGATTTCCTTCAGGCAGGTGGCCCTACAATCATCGGCTCAAATGATGATGTTGTTAAGGAAAAGGTAAAGGAGCTCCTTGATGACTGCGGTCCTTCAACAGGTCTTTTCCATCCTTATGAGTATAAGCTTGCTAAGAAAATTTCAGAGTGTGTTCCTTCTGTAGAAATGTTCCGTATGCTCGGTTCAGGTACAGAGGCTTGTATGTGTGCTGTTCGTGTTGCTCGTCTTGCAACAGGTCATAAGAACATTATTAAGATGGGTGGTGCTTACCACGGCTGGTCAGATCAGCTTGCTTGGGGTATGCGTGTTCCCGGTACTCTTAATATGCAGTCACACGGTGTTCCTATGTTTGTATTCAAGCATACACAGGAATTCTTCCCTAACGATCTTAAGAGCCTTGAGAAGAAGCTCATCCTCAATAAGTTCCGCGGCGGTACAGCTGCTGTATTCATCGAGCCAATTGGTCCTGAATCAGCAACTCGTCCTGTAGATAAGGACTTCCCTAAGGGTGTTCAGGCACTTTGCCGTAAGTATGGTGCTCTCCTTGTTTGTGATGAGGTTGTATCAGGCTTCCGTATCGGTGTTTCAGGTGCACAGGGCTACTATGGTATTGATCCTGATATCACAATCTTCGGTAAGATTATTGCCGGTGGTTATCCGGGTGCAGGCGGTATCGGCGGTCACAAGGAAGTTATGAAGTATCTTGGTGCAGGTCTTGATAAGGCTGAGGGCAAGAAAATTCATAAGGCAATGTGCGGCGGTACAATGGCTGCTACTCCTATTTCTTGTTGTGCAGGTTACACAGTAATCTGTGAGATTGAGAAGAGAAATGCTTGTCAGGTTGCAGGTCAGATGGCTGACAGACTTGTTAAGGGTATTAACGAATCAATCAAGAAGTATGACCTTCCGTTTGTTTGCTACAACATCGGTTCAGTTTGTCATCTTCACACTGTTGCTACAATGCACTTCAAGGTTGATTGGAAGAGACCTTGGACAATTCCAACCGTACTTAAGCAGACATCTATCCGTCAGTCAGAGATGCAGTATATGGGTGCTGCTTATATGGCAGAGGGTCTTGTAACTCTTGCAGGCTCACGTCTTTATACTTCAAGTGCTTATACTGAAGAGGATATTGATGAATGTATCCGTCGTTTTGACAAGGTGCTTTCACAGTGCGAAAAGATTGATTATTAATTCAAGCCAAACAAGAGTCGAACAAAATAAGGTTTAAATCAACAAATTTTCGCTTATACGTTGTTAAATTTTCATCGAATACGAAAGTATGCTATGAAAATTATGCCTTGTCTAACCCCAAATTTGAATGATTTAAACTGCCGTGCACCTAAAATAATCAGTTTTCCGCAGGTATACTGTCGTATATCAAGGCAAAAAATGATGTTAGGTGCGGAAAACTGATTATTTTAGGCTATTGGGTTTGACTTTTGTTTGGCTAACTTAGGGAGCGAGAAGACTCGCTCCCTTTAGTGGCATATATACAGTTTAAATTCTAAGGAGAAAAATTTATGGCATATGAAATTGAAGAAGCTAAAAGATTAGTTGTTGAGGCTGGTAAAAAACTTCTTGAAACCGGTTTAATTGCACGTACATGGGGTAATGTATCTGCAAGAATCAGTGAAACTCAGTTTGTTATTACTCCATCAGGCCGTGCTTATGATACACTTACTCCTGATGAGGTTGTAGTTGTTAATATTGATGACTGCTCACACGAGGGGGATATTAAGCCTTCATCTGAAAAGGGTATTCACGCAGATTCATACAAGCATCATCCGCTTGTTAATTTTGTTATTCACACACACCAGAAGGCTGCTACAATTGTCAGCATTACCGGTATGGAAATCAGAAATGTTTACAACGAGTTCAAGCCTGTACTCGGTGATGTTGTTCCTGTTGCTGAATATGCAATGTCAACCACAACTCCTCTTCGTAAAAAGGTTGAAAAGTGCATTATGATGAACCCAAGCTGTCGTGCATTTATGCTTATGCACCACGGTACACTCTGTATGGGTAACAGCTATGAGGAGGCATTTGAGGTTGCTGAGACTCTTGAAAAGTGCTGTGAAAAGGTAATTAAGGATAACTATCTTCGTCATTCATGGAATAGCGAATATTCAGAGGATGCTAAGAGAAATTACTTCCTCAATAAAAACAGTGCAGGCAAAATGCCGGAGGCTATTTGTGACCTTGGTTCTTCTGTAAGAAACGGTCATATCTTCACATTAACATATGACGGCGGCAAGAAGGTTGATGTTGATATTGAAACAGGTCTTGCTGTAAATGGTGTTGCTCCTAAGTGTGCAAAGCTCCACAGAGAGATTTATAAAGAGGAAGAGTGCACAATGATTAATCATCTCACAAATCCTTATGTTGTTGCTGTGTCATGTCTTGGCGAAAAAATGTATCCTATGATTGATGATTTTGCTCAGATCGTAGGCGTTGATGTTAGAAACTGCCCATGGGTTGATGGTGATACAGACGCTTGTGCCGAGGAAATTGCTGAGGCAATTATGAACAGAAATGCAGTTCTTATCGAGGGCAACGGTGCACTCGTAACCGGTAATAGCGAGGGTGATATGCAGGCTCTTGAGCTGATTATGGAAAAGGGATGTGAGGCTGCTGTTGATGTTGATATCTTCAACCGTCCTCATTATGTTCCAAAGGCAGAATGCTTCCTTATGAGAACAGTATATCTTGCTAAGTATTCAAAGCAAATCAGCAAATAAATTGTGTCTTTTCGTTTGCGTTATTATGTTAAACAGAAAATCCACGAATTTATAAGAATTGAATAATTATTATAGAAACTAAATTAAGCGGTGAGTTTTTGACTCACCGCTTTTACTTTTCCATATTTTCCAAAGCAAATTCAATACATTGTATGATTAATTTATTTCTGCTGATATCAGAACTGCATGCAATCGAATCAACTTTTTCTAATAAATCAGGGTTTATTCTTAAAGTTATTGATTCATTAGGTAAGCTTGACTTTTTTGGTTTAAAAGTATTCATGATTTCACCTCTTGACATATTATATCATATATTGCATTATAATTATGATATCAAAAAGTGACATCATAATTAGGGAGTAAAGTGGTGATTTTTTGAAAATAAATGATAATATTTTAAGAGATTTATGGGGCAACAGAAGCTGCTTCACTGATGAATCAGAGGTTACGGAAGAATACAAAGATGCGTTGAAGCAATTGCTCATTTGTGAAGAGAAGATAGAAAAAATGATAGCTCCCGAAAACAAAGAATTGCTTATGGAGCTTGCAGACGTAAATGCAAATTTAGAAGTAATTGCTGAATATCAGGCATTTGAATGCGGCTTTCAGCTTGCCGTAAAGCTGCTTGTCGCAGCGTTAAAGAATTAAATAAAGGATTGTTTAGCGTATTAATTGGTGTTTCGTTTTACATCGTAGGGGTGCACAGTGTGCGCTAGTGAATATCATATGATGTAACGGGCGAACGATGTTCGCCCCTACGTTAGTGCAGATTACGTGGTTCGTAGGGTGCGATGTGAAACCTTTTGTCATTGCGTGACATTTCTTTTGACAGGGGAATAACATCGTATCGTCACATACCAACCGACTAATGCTCCTTTTGTCGCCAAATAAATTCATCACTGTGAATTACAGGTAGGTGAGAAAATACCCAATGGTCAAAGCCATTGGGTATTTTCTTATATTACTATTTTTGCAATCATTCACATATTAACAATCCATAACCCTTACCGCGCTGATAGATGATTTTGGTTTCGCCGTCAATGCCAAGATATACGAAAAAGCTGTGGCCGAGCATTTCCATCTGTACGATTGCCTCATCGTCAGTCATCATTTGAGGTGCGATGGTTTTCTTTCTTTTTATCTCTATTGACGATGCGTCAAATTGTTCAAAGTCCTCCATTGTAATTTCTTCATTTGTCGGAATGAAGGCATTTGCAATTTCGTCAATTGCACCTTTTCTTTTTTTATCTACAAGATAGGTTTTGAGTTTTCTGATTTTTCTTTTTAAATCATCAACTGCCATATCAATAACAGGCTCAATCCTGTCTGCTCTTGCCTCGCCGCGGATAAATGAGCCTACGTTCATAACCGTGATATCACACTTATATCCATCCTTTACCTTTGAAAGGGTAACATCAAAAGCTGCAGCCTCCGGCAGCATTTTTTCGATTCTTTTGAGTTCCTTGTCAATTCCGTCTTTTGTGCCTTGCTTTAATTCAAAGCCTCTTGCTGTAATATTAATCATAAAATCAGCCTCCCTGCTGAAGAAAATTGCAGCAAAAAAATTATAAATATTATCTGCCGCAATTCTATTATACACCAGTCTCTTATAAACATCTGACGCTGCCGACGATAAGG
>JAIDVA010000104.1 GCA_029059925.1 Eubacterium sp.
TTCTTAATCAATAGGGGTAGCGTTTTGAGTCCCGTTTTTGGGACTGAAAAGAATGATTTTTTTAAAATATGGCCTTTTTCAGCCTTTTTACAGCTTCTTCGAGATTCGTATATGCAATTGCCGAAGGTGATAAAACCATTACAATTTTCCCGTTCTCAAATTTTTCAACAAATACTTTTATTCCTTCATTCTCAAAGGCTGTCAATTCCTTTTCAAAATCGGCTGTCAATATAATCTGCAATGTGTTTTCACCGATTTCGATTTTTGCGTCAGGCATATTTTTTTTCAGCAAATCAGCGAATGTTTTTGTTTTAACAGTATAAAGACGACGAATTTTTCTTATTTGCGATTTAATATGTCCGTCACGGATATAATTGCAAAGTGCTATTTGTTCTGTTTTGCTTGCTGTTTGTGCAAAACGTTTTGCACAGCTGTCATATTTTTCTGCAAGCTCTTTTGTAAGCACCATAAAGCTTATTCGTATACCCGGAAGGAGCATCGCTGAAAAAGATCCCATATATACAATATTGCCTCTACCTAAAGCAAATATAGAGGGAGTCGGTCT
Source organism: Eubacterium sp. (assembly GCA_029059925.1). Taxonomy (GTDB): domain Bacteria; phylum Bacillota; class Clostridia; order Oscillospirales; family Acutalibacteraceae; genus Eubacterium_R. Next base: position 566 of record JAIDVA010000104.1, read on the forward strand.
GACATTATATAAAAACTCGTTTTCATAGTCATCTTCAATAACAAGTGAATTATTTTTCTGCGAATATTCAATCAGCTCAAGACGTCTCTTTATAGGCATAACATCACCCCAGCGTGTCATATGTGATGGCGAAACGTATATTATGTCTGCATCCTTATCTCTTGTATGCACTTCATATCCGTAATCTGAAAAAATTCCTATACCTTGAGTAAAGCTTTTATCAGGGAAGGAGACACAACTTCTTTTATCAAGCAATGAGCATAATATTTGTAAAAGTGCACCTACGCCTGCACCGATTATTATTCTGTCAGGAGAAGTTATTACATTTCTTTTTTCTTTAATATATTCAGCAACAGCGCATCTGAGATCATATTCACCCTTTGGCTCACTGTAGGATAAAAGCCGCTCCGACTGGCGCAGGGCACTTTTTATATAACGCTGCCACAATGTAAAATCGAAGCTGTCCGCATCTGCTGTGCCGCCCGTCAGGTCGAATTCAATATTACTCCTTTCGATTTCAATGCTTTTGCTAGGTAAGCTGTTTCTTATTTCAGATACGAAATAACCGCTTTTATTTTGTGCAATAATGAAACCATCTGCACAAAGGTCAAAATATGCATTTTGGACAGTTGTAATGGAAACATTATATATCTCTGCAGCCTTTCTTACAGAGGGGATTTTATCACCGTTTTTAAGTTCGCCACGAATTATCATATTTTTTATTTTATTATATAACTGTATATATTTTTTCACATCTGTACTCCTCAAAATTATCAAAACTGTATATTTTATTAAATACAGTATTATTATATAATAACATCAGCAAATAATCAATAGG
>JAIDVA010000105.1 GCA_029059925.1 Eubacterium sp.
TTTCTTCAACAGCCTGTTTATTAAAGCTATCAAATAATCTTTTCCGTTCCGATTCAGAATAATACGGGAAATATATAATCTCATCATCTTCTTTATTGGTGTACTTTATCCATTCAGAATGTGCTTTAGAAAAGAAACTGGTATCGTATGCCAATTCAAATTTATCTAACACTCCTAAACAATCATAAGATAATCTCATGTATTGTTTTGTGAGAACTTCACGAATCCATTTTGCAGGGTGTTCATTAGCTTTGAGTATCTCAAATTTTCCAACTTCACCAAAGTATGGTCTGCCACACATTCCTATAATGAGCGTGTTATAAGGTTGTGTAATTGGAGCAAAAGCATAACTTTTTTCTCCATAAGATTGATTCTCATTCCACTGAAAATAATCTAACGGTTGCAAACATATAATAGGCTGAACTGATTTCGCTTTTAATATTAATGCGTAATCATATAATTTTTCTTTGCCGTTATTTACGACTTGCGCGATAGATATTAACTGAGCTAAGGCACAATCAAATGCTTCTTTTCGTGTTATCATACTAATATCTCAAGATTATTAGGCTGTTAATTTACTGATGATTTATAGAACCTATATTTTTCAGCTATGCCATTGCGCGAATCTAAAACAACGAAATTGTACTGATAATCAATCAGTAACTGAGATTTTTGATTGTTGCTTCCTTTCACATAGAAATATGTTTCAGGATAGTTGCCCCATGCACTGCTGACTATTTTATATGTTTTACCGTCAATAGTTACGGTTGAATTATCGGTGTTTACCACGATTACGATGTTTTTGGGCTGAGTTTTCACATCTCTCCCATTTTGAACGGTTGTAACCGATTTAATATGATATGAAAATTTCTCAGCATTAACTCCGATAGAGAGTACCGAGATAAAAAAGAGAATTGCAAGTTTTCTCATTTGCTGTAACGTGTTCCTCAATCCTCTATGGAACGGTTACGATTAAACATGAAAAAGGTGTGAGGATTGTATCTGCTTTATCTCATTGTCAGACTCTCGCATTGCCCTCAGCTTAGATAAAGCAATAGCCCCACACCGATTATGCTATATAGACTGCCATTCACGGCAGGGTATAAGCAACCAGTGTAGGTGCTACTGCTAATCATCTTCAAGCTGATTCAAATTTGCGAGATTTGACAATAGAAGATAATTTCAATAACACCTTTCGTAAGTTGATTCAAACAAGCCAACTCTTTGGCTCTCTAAACCAAGTGCAAAGTTACTAAAAAATGTCATTGGTGGGGCTATTGAGGGGTATGTTTTTCGGCATAATGAATTGGAAATAAAAACCAACTCCACGAAACCTCACAAAAAAATATAAGAGAACACCCACACAGATAGTGCAAGTGTTCTCTTTGGATAGTGTCAGTCAATGAACCATGAATAACGGTCATCTCCATGTAGGGCGGCATTTATGCCCTGTGCCACTTCGGTTGCGTTAAATGAACGGTCGAGGAAGCTATCTATGTAGCTCCTCTTGTTTGCACCGGTCAATAGATTGTAGAACTTACACATATCAATATTAGAACCGTATGAGCCAAAGTTTTCATCACTGATATAGGCTTTTGCTACGGCATTGATTTGTGTGTCAGTTATGAGCAACCGAGGAATGTTGCGCTGTATTTTTTGAGGCAGTGCCTGATACAGTCGCATTTTCCCAAGAATCTGACAGAATTGGTGTTCCGTCATGCTTGTTTTGCCAAGTGTCTGCATGAGGTGCAGATGTTTGGCATG
>JAIDVA010000106.1 GCA_029059925.1 Eubacterium sp.
AAATATAAATAAAAAGGATGCAGGTTAAATATGAATTCTCTATGGCATGATGGTATAGCACTTCCTGAATTCACTTCACTGAATAAAGACTGCAAAACAGATGTTTTAATTATCGGCGGAGGAATCACAGGAATACTGACTGCTTATTTTCTGCACCAAAAGGGTGTAAATTATATTCTTGTCGAAAAAGACAGAATTTGTCAGGGTGTAACAGGCAATACAACTGCAAAAATAACATATCAGCACAATTTAATATATAACAAAATAATGAAAAATGATAGCCCGGCACAGGCAAAGGCTTATCTGTATGCTAATAAAAAAGCATTTGACCTTTATAAAAGCATGTGCCAGGATATTGACTGTGATTATGAAATAAAAAACAATTATGTATATTCTGTTGATAATCGTAAAAAGATTGAAGACGAAATCATAGCTTTAGACAAAATCGGATATGATGCTGAATTCTGTTCAGAAATCAAATTACCCATCAAAATTGCAGGAGCAATCTGTTTTCCAAATCAGGCTCAGTTTCACCCATTGAAATTTTTAAGTAACATTTCCAAAAATCTTAATATACATGAAAATACTTTTGTAAAAGAAATGATTGGAAATACAGCTGTAACTAACAATCATAAAATACAGGCTGACAAGGTTATTGTTGCAACACACTTCCCTTTTATCAACAAGTACGGAGCATATTTTCTTAAGCTTTATCAGGACCGTTCATATGTAATTGCGCTTAATAATGCACAGGATGTTGACGGAATGTATATCGACGAAAATCAGAAAGGCATGTCCTTCAGAAATTATAAAAATCTGTTACTGATTGGAGGAGGTGCGCACCGAGCAGGAAAGAACGGCGGTAACTGGTCTGAACTGAGAAGCTTTGCAGGTATTAAATATCCGTCTGCAAAAGAAGTGTTCCACTGGTCTGCTCAGGATTGTATGAGCCTTGACAGCATGCCATATATAGGGCATTATTCAAATCGTACAACTGATTTATATACTGCCACAGGCTTTAACAAATGGGGAATGACAGGTTCAATGCTTGCGGCAAATATACTAAGCGATATGGTAACGGATACCGAAAATGAATACGCAGATGTATTTTCACCATCAAGAAGTATTCTTCAGCCTCAGCTGGCAGTAAATGGTTTTGAGGCAATTACCAACCTGCTCACAATATCTAAAAAAAGATGCCCGCATCTTGGCTGTGCACTAAAATGGAATAACGCCGAGCATTCATGGGACTGCCCCTGTCACGGTTCACGATTTACAGAAAGCGGCAGAGTTATTGACAACCCTGCCAACGGTAATTTAAAAATGTCATAGTCTAATCGAAATATTAAGCTGATATAGAGTTATCATATATCAGCTTTTATATTGTTTCTTTAATATAGCATCGTACCATGCTTTTTAAATTTAAAAAATTCATTAATTTCAGCCGTTTAAGTGACAATCAAATTTCTATTTTTTAATGATTAAGCTCTGAATTTTTTCATTGTCTGTGCTCTGATTATGGTAACACAGCCTGCATTCTTCATCATATTTCTGAAGCTCTTTAAAGATGTTTTTTGCCCGTCAATTTCTAAAATAAGATCACCTTTACGCACACCGAACTTATAATAGAATCTGCAAAGCGGAGATATTCTTTCAATGAATATGCCGCTGTAGTCAGGTGCTGCACAAGCAGTACGTATACTGTCATCCACTGTAGATATTGTATATAATAACGAAACAATTTTTTTGGCATTATGCGCTTTCAAATTCAAATCGATTGCTGGTGGTTCAACGCCATTCTTTCCATAAATTTTTGAAAGAGTTTTTACATCAGGTAGGGTATATTGACCCAATAAAACATTTTCCTTTGTCAACAAAGTGACGCTTTTAAACTGAGATGTATCAACACTTGTTTCGGATATGTGATAATTATTTTCAAACAGAGTATTGCTGCCTTTATTTATCAGAATATTTTTTATAGCAATATCATGACAAACTATATTATTGCAAATAATATCATCATTTTTGTAATAAGCACAGTGATAATCAAACGGAGCATTAATAATTACATTGTTTTCAACTAATCTTTGAAAACCCTCACGCAGCTTGATGCTTACTCCGATACAAAGATTATTTTTTATATCGTATCCTGATGAACCATCATCCAAATCAATACCAAAACTGCCGTTTCCTATCACTCGATTTGAAATAATCTGATTTCTGTCAAGCATATCAAAGAAAGCGTATGGCTTTTTAGTTTTGCCATATTTTCCTGTTGTGTTAAACCTTTTTAAGGACCAGAATCGATCTCTCCCCCAACTGTTGAATAATCCATGGTCACCTGTTTCACGAACACAATCCCATAAATCATTATGAATAATCCGGTGTCCGCCAAATGCATTTTCTGCAATATTTATTCCTGCGCTTG
>JAIDVA010000107.1 GCA_029059925.1 Eubacterium sp.
GGTTATGTCAATGAGAAGAAGGATGCCAAAGCTGATGCTGTCGAAGAGGATTCGGCTGAAAAGGAATTTGACTTTAATACGGTTAAAAATTCTGATGAAAATAAGGTCGATGCCGAAAATGATGAAGAATCCGAGACCTTTAAATTTTCAAAATCAAATCATTTGCAGCAGCCAAGGATTATAGATGATGAACAGGAAGATGATTTTGACTTTCAGGCATCCATAAAGATGAATGCACTCAGACGTAATAATGAGGTTATGGAGAAAACCGAAATTGTCATAAGGAAGGCGAATGCACTTTATAATCAAAAGTTCAATGATATTGAGAGAGACTGGCTTAATATTTTCTGTGCAGATTTTGTTGATGAAATTATGTATGAGCCTGTTTTTCTGAAAGAACTTTGCAGATTTCTCAATTCGCATAAGATTTATGAGAATATGGCAAATGCGGTTTATAAATCCTTCAATCTTGGTGCAATCACAGCAGACAGTGCAGGTGAGCTTGAAGAATTATATAGAATTATTGATAATGCGAGAGCTCAATCCTATGAACGGCTGAGAATTAAAATAAAGCTTTTATGGTATATCATCTGTATCCTTGCCGGTCTGACTATTGTATTTTTTGCGTTAAATAATTTGATTGGTGTTTTTATCGTTTTATTGGCTGCGATATTTATTATACTCAGAATCAGTTTTTTGAAGAAAAGGAAAAAGGATTTTTATGAATGAATTGCTTGAAATAGTTGCTGATCGTCCGCTGATAGTAGTAAGAGCTGTTATCGTTATTATTACAGTAATAGGACTTACTGTTAAGCTTATAGTCCCTAAAATTAAAGAACGAGCCGGCAGGATTAAGGATACATCATCAAATGATGGTGGTACATATTTGCAAAAAGGCTTTGAACTCTATCATTCGGGTAAAAAGAACGAGTCAGTTGAGCTTATCATCAAAGGACTGGAACTTGGCGGAAGAGGCGTTTATGATAATGACATAATATATGCCTGCCGTATTTTGATGAAATATTATGATGATATCGGCGAGGAATATAATGCACTTAGGTGGTGCAGATTTGCTGTTGAAAATAATTGTTTCGATAAATCCATTTTAGAATATATGATTCAACAGTATGAGCATATGGGTGAAATTACCAAGGTAGAAGAAATAAAAGAATTATTAAAAAATTCTTGACAAATCGACAAATAAGTATTATTATATCTTCAATATTACAACACGTTGATGAGAATAGGTTTTATTTATGTAGTTGTTACAGAGAGCTGGCGGTTGGTGTGAGTCAGTGCAATGTTAAATAAAATATCCTCTCTGAGTGGCTGTGCTGAACATCAGTAGGCGCAGACGGCTGCCTCCGTTAACAGGATAGTGTATGATAGTACATAAAGTGCGTTTTTTAACGAAAAAGAGTGGTACCACGGTATTCATTATCGTCTCTTTGTCCATATGGGCAAAGAGACTTTTTTTATATCATTTTAAATTTTGAAAGAATTAATGAAAGAGGGTTTTAAAATGGCAGATTTAGTAGAAATCCGTTGGCACGGACGTGGTGGTCAGGGTGCTAAGACTGCTGCGCTTTTGCTTGCAGATGTTGCGTTTAAAACAGGCAGCTTTGTTCAGGGCTTTCCTGAATATGGTCCGGAGCGTATGGGTGCTCCTATCACAGCTTATAACCGAATAAGCAAAAATGAAATCAGAGTTCATTCAAATATCTATGAGCCGGATTTTGTTGTAGTCGTTGACGAGGGTCTTCTTGATGTTGTTAATGTAACAGAGGGTCTTAAGGAGTCAGGCGGTATTGTTGTTAATACAGCAAAAGCACCGGAAGAGATTGCACACAAGCTCGGCGATTATAAGGGGAAGGTTTATACAATTGATGCACGCCGTGTTTCAAAGGCTTGTCTCGGAAAATATTTCCCAAATACACCTATGCTTGCCGCCATTGTTAAGGTGTCAGGTGTTATGGATAAGGATACTTTCTTTAACGAAATGCAAAATTCATTCTCACACAAATTTGCTTCAAAGCCTGAGGTTATTGAGGGTAATATGAATGCCCTTAGAATGGCTTTTGAAGAGGTTAAATAGGAGGGGACTTAATTATGAAATCAGATGTTAATAAGCTCCATTTAGAATGTACCTGGCAGGAGCTCACAGAGGGTATGCAGATTTACGGCGAAGCTACCTCTGAGGCTTTCAATACAGGTGAGTGGACCTCAGTTAAGCCTGAGATTGATGAAGATAAATGCATTCACTGCTTAATGTGCGTGCCTGTGTGTCCTGACAGCTGTATATCAGTTGTTGATGGTAAGCGCAGTGAATTTGATTATGACCATTGCAAGGGCTGCGGCATATGCGTAAAGTCATGCCACGTCGGTGCAATTACTATGGAGGGGGTTAAGTAAATATGGCAAGAAAAGACAGACTCAGCGGTAACGAAGCAGTTGCCGAGGCTCTCCGCCAGATTAATCCGGATGTAATGGCTGCTTTCCCGATTACTCCGTCTACAGAAATACCTCAGTATTTTTCAAAGCTTGTTGCCAACGGACAGGTTGACAGTGAATTCATTCCTGTTGAGTCAGAGCACTCAGCTATGTCAGCAGTTATCGGTTCACAGGCAGCAGGTGCAAGAAGTGTTACTGCTACATCTTCAGCAGGTATGGCACTTATGTGGGAGGAACTTTACCTCGCTGCATCAAACAGACTTCCTTGTGTATTAACACTTGTTAACCGTGCACTTTCAGGTCCTATCAACATTAACTGCGACCACAGTGATTCAATGGGTGCAAGGGATTCAGGCTGGATTCAGATTTATGCTGAGAATAATCAGGAGGTTTATGATAACCTTTGTATGGCCTATCGCATTGCTGAGCATAAGGATGTTATGCTTCCTGTAATGATTTGTCAGGATGGTTTTATTACATCACATGCTGTTGAGAATATCGTTCTCAACGAGGATGAGGATGTTAAGAATTTTGTAGGCGAATATGAGCCTGAAAATTCACTCCTTAATCCTGAATGTCCTATGGCTGTTGGTCCTTACAGCGTAACTAATTATTACTTTGAGGCTAAGAGAGCACAGGCTGAGGCACTCAAAAACGCTAAGCAGGTTACACTTGATGTTGCAAAAGAATATGCAAAAATCTCAGGCAGAGAGTATGGCCTTTTTGAAGAGTATAAAATGGACGATGCCGAATATGCAGTGGTTATTATCGGTTCAGCAGCAGGTACAACAAAGGATGCTGTAGATAAGCTCAGAGCAGAAGGTGTGAAAGCAGGTCTTATCAAAATCAGACTTTTCCGTCCTTTCCCTGCAGAAGAGATTGTGGAATCATTAAAGGGTGTCAAGGCTGTTGCACTTATGGACAGAACAGAGTCTTATAACGATAACTGCGGTCCAATCGGCTCAGAGGTTACAACAGCACTTTACAGAGCAAAGGCTGATACACTTACTGTTAACTATGTTTACGGTCTCGGCGGAAGAGATGTAAAGGTATCTGATATGGTTAATGTTTATAATGAGCTTAAGAAGATTGCCGAAGAGGGTAAGGTTGAAAATCCTTATCGCTATATGGGCGTAAGAGAGTAAGGAGGACGATTTATATGTACAACTTTAAAGAATATGTATCAAGAGAAGATCGTCTTGCCGGCGGTCACAGAATGTGTGCAGGCTGCGGCGGCACAATTGCTGTAAGAAATGTGCTCAAGGCTATCAAGCCCGGTGACAAGGCAGTTATCGGCAATGCTACAGGCTGTCTTGAGGTATCCACCTTTATGTATCCTTATACAGCTTATAAGGATAGCTATATTCACAATGCGTTTGAAAATGCAGGTGCAACAATGTCAGGTGTTGAGGGTGCTTATAATGCTCTTAGGAGAAAGGGCAAGCTTGACGAAACATATAAGTTTATTACCTTCGGCGGTGACGGCGGTACATACGATATCGGTTTCCAGTCGCTCAGCGGTGCTATGGAGCGCGGCCACGATATGGTTTATGTTTGCTATGATAACGGTGCTTATATGAATACAGGTATTCAGCGTTCATCTGCAACACCTATGTTTGCCGATACAACAACAACTCCTGTCGGCAAGCAGTCAACAGGTAAGCCACAGTACAGAAAGGATCTTGCTGCAATTATCGCAGAGCATCAGGTTCCTTACGTTGCGCAGACAACATTTGTTCAGAATTTCCGTGACCTTTACAGAAAGTCCGAAAAGGCTATCTATACAAAGGGTGCTGCTTTCCTTAATATTATGGCTCCGTGTCCAAGAGGCTGGAGATATCCGACATATGATATTATGGAAATCTGTAAGCTTGCAGTTGAGACACGTTACTGGCCTTTGTTTGAGGTTGTTGACGGCAGATGGATACTTAATTATGAGCCAAGAAATTATGTTCCGATTGAGGAATGGCTTGTTAAGCAGGGCAGATTCAAGCATATGTTCAAGCCGGGTAATGAGTGGATGATTGAATCATTCCAGAAAGAGGTTGACCGTCGTTGGGCAGAGCTTCTTGATCGCTGCAGTGAAACTCGCGGTGCATAATTATTTGTAATGATTAAATTTAAGGGATGGCATTGCCATCCCTTAAATTTATGTAAATATTTATTTGAGCGTTGAATTAAACAATAATAAACAGGGCAGGATATTATCCTCCGTAAAAATTAAGGCGATTCGTTAACCGAATCGCCTTGAATATTATTGATTTAGAAAATGCCTACAGCCTGAAGCAATAATACAAAGATAAGCACAGGTACAACAAATTTTATCATAATGATATAGATTGTTTTACGGCTGAATTTTTCGCCGTTTTTAGTAACCTCGTCAATAATTGTTTTGGGCTTGGCAATCCATCCGATAAGAATACTTGTAAGCAATGCTACAAGCGGCATAAGGATATTGTTGCTTGCGTAGTCAAATACGTCAAGAATTTGTCCTACAGAGCCGTTCGGCAGCTTCAGTTCAAAGTAGAATATGTTGTAGCCAAGGCAAACAATTACAGCGAAAACAATTGCGTAGGCCGTAACAATTGTTGTGCTCTTTTTTCTTGAAAAATGATATTTGTCCATTATACTTGAAACAATCGCTTCCATAATTGACACACAGGAGGTTATTGCCGCAAACGCAACCATAATGAAGAAG
>JAIDVA010000108.1 GCA_029059925.1 Eubacterium sp.
GAATATAGTTTATGTAACAGGACAGTCGTTAATTTGACTGTCCTGTTATTTTAAATGACAATATATAATTTGCATTTTATTTTAAATTGAAGTATAATATAGAAAAATCACAGAGAGAGAAAAATATGGCTGATTATATAAAACAAAATGTACAATGGTTCCCCGGACATATGGCTAAAACCAGGCGCATTATTAAAGAAAGCTTAAGACTGGTAGATGGTGTTGTTGAGCTTGTTGATGCACGCATACCATACAGCTCGTCAAACCCTGAATTGAATCAGATAATTAAAAATAAACCAAGAATTATTCTTCTTAACAAATGCGATATTGCCAATTCAAATGCTACGAAAATATGGATTGATTATTATAAGTCAAAGGGTATGTATGCACTGCCTGTTGATTGCAGAACAGGTAAAGGTTTAAATAATTTTATTCCTACAGTTCAGAAGGCATTATCCAAGACCATTGAACGAAACAATAATAAAGGAATGAATGGCAAATCACTTCGGCTTATGGTGGTTGGAATACCGAATACAGGAAAATCCTCATTTATAAACCGTATGGCAGGCAATGCAAAAGCTAAAGTTGCCGATAAAGCAGGTGTTACACGTCAGCAGCAGTGGTTTTCTGTTGGAAAGGGAATAGAGTTGCTTGACACTCCGGGTGTTTTGTGGCCTAAGTTTGACGATCCCGAGGTAGGGGATAAGCTTGCTTTTACAGGTGCTGTAAAGGATGAGGTAACGGATATTGAGGCTTTATCCTGCCGTTTGCTTGAGGTGTTGGCTAAAACACATCCTCAGTCAATTTTAGAGCGTTATAAGCTTGATAGCATTGATAGTCTGCTGGGATGGGAAATTCTTGAGTTTATCGGCAAAAAACGAGGATTTCTCATTAAAGGCGGGGAAATTGACTATGAGCGTACAGCTGTAATGCTGTGTGATGAATTCAGAGGAGGAAGGCTCGGCAAAATTACGCTTGAGCTGCCGTGATTATGGATTGGCTTGAATACGAAAACAAAGCACTTGAGAATGGATATGAAATAATATGCGGTGTTGATGAAGCCGGACGAGGTCCGCTTGCAGGCCCTGTTTATGCAGCTGCAGTTATACTGCCAAAAAATCATGTTGTTGAGGGCGTTAATGATTCAAAAAAAATTTCCGAAAAGAAAAGAGATATGCTGTTTGATAAAATCATTGATGAGTGCATTTGTTACAGTGTCGGAATAGCTACTGAAAATGAAATTGACGAAATCAATATTTTACAGGCTACCTTTCTTGCTATGCGCAGAGCGGTTGAAGGATTATCAGTCAAGCCTGATATGGCACTTATCGACGGAAATAAAAGACCGGGACTTAATATCGCTGAACAGGAAATCATAAAAGGTGATGCTAAAAGTGCCAACATTGCTGCAGCGTCAATTATTGCCAAAGTCAGCCGTGACAGATATATGCTTGAAATGGCAGAAAAATATCCCGAATATCAGTTTGAAAAGCATAAGGGCTATGGCACAAAGCTGCACTATGAAATGATTGAAAAATATGGTATTTCACCAATCCACAGAAAAACATTCTTAAAGAAGTTTTTTCAAAAATGAATTTGATTTGTGAGGTGTAAATTAATGCGTCTCAATGAATATTTAGAAGGTCCGTGCTCAAAATCATCTATTCCTTACTGGAAAAGTAAGACAATGAAAGTACCTGAAAATATGAGAATTGTTCATAACGATGATTTTAATGACAAATTTCTTGACGAATATTATGATGAATGTTATTTCCGACTTATTCATTATTTGAATAGCATTGATGATAAAATTGTGGGTGGCTTTTCTGTAAAAACAGCAGAATTGACTGATATACCCATAATTGTTGAAATAATAAATAACTGTTATTCTGATTTGTCTGTAAGTTATGAACAAATACTTTCATACACCAAAACCAGGGTTTATGATGAAAAATTATGGATTTTAGTGTATGAAATCGAAACAAATCATGTTGTCGGCTGTGGCATTGCTGATTTTGACAGTGAGGTTAAGGAAGGCATATTGGAGTGGATACAGGTTTTGCCTGAATACAGAGACAGAAAATT
>JAIDVA010000109.1 GCA_029059925.1 Eubacterium sp.
ATATGGAATTACGCCAAAGCAGTTTGTGATAAACAATAAATAATTTAAAAGAAAAAGACACAGGTTTAATCCTGTGTCTTTCGTTATGTCATATAATTAATTATCTATAAGCTCTTTCATATCGTACATTCCTGCACTCTTGCCATTCATATAAACTGCTGCATTAACAGCACCGACAGCAAAGATTTCCTTGCTTCTTGCCGAATGTGAAAGTGTAATGATTTCGTCGCGGCCTGCAAAAATGATTTCATGCTCGCCGACGATTGTGCCTCCTCTGACAGCATGCATACCAATTTCATTCTTGGTTCTTTTTTCACGCTTTGAGTGGCGGTCATATTCATATTTCATCGGGTTTGGTGTAGCCTCGCACATAGCATCTGCGAGCATCAAAGCCGTACCGCTCGGAGCATCAATTTTCTGATTATGGTGCTTTTCAACAATTTCAATATCAAAATCACTGCCGAGTATTTCAACAGCCTTTTTTGCAAGATTTGCAAGAAGGTTAATACCCATACTCATATTGTATGTGAAAAAGATAGGGGACTTCTTTGAAGCATCAGCAATCTTTTTCTTCTGCTCATCATCATAGCCTGTTGTTGCAATAACAAGAGCGGTGCCTGTATTTTCTGCATAAGCAAGCAGCTCGTCAAGAAGTATCGGATTGGAAAAGTCAATAACAACATCTGCCTTTTCCTGAACCTCGCTGATTGCCTTATAAATAGGGAACTTGCCGTTTTCTGCAGTGTTCAGATCAACACCTGCAACAATTTTGCAATCCTCGCGAGCGTCAACAACACTCTGTATTACATTGCCCATTTTACCGTTTGCACCGGTAATAATAATCTTGGTCATTTTATAATTCCTCTGAATATATCTTATTTAATAAGTCCGTATTCCTGCATAGTTTCTTTTACATATGCTTTGTTCTTATCATCCATTTCGATAAGCGGAAGTCTGCAAGGGCCTGCAGCATATCCGATAAGGTTAACAGCCTCTTTAACAGGAATTGGGTTAACATCTACAAACATTGCCTTAGCAAGCTTGAGGTATTTATCCATCATTTCCTTACTGCCTTCTTTGTCACCATCAAGATATTTCTGAACAATATCGTGTGTCTCCTGAGGACAGATGTTTGAAAGAACAGAGATAACACCCTTGCCGCCTCTTTCCATAAGATCATAAATCTGATCGTCATTACCACTCCAGAGGTTAAGCTCATCACCGCACAGCTCATGGATTCTCTCAATCTGCTCAAGGCTGCCTGATGCTTCTTTAATGCCGTTTACTCTTGGTAACTTTGAAAGCTCATATGCAGTCTCAGGTGCAATATTCAAGCCTGTTCTTGACGGAACATTGTAAAGTATAATAGGAAGATTTGTAGCATCGTGAATTGCTGTGTAATGCGCAATAAGTCCCCTCTGGCTTGTTTTGTTATAATATGGAGTAACAAGGAGAAGAGCATCTGCACCTGCGTCACAAGCCTCTTTGCTGATTTCAATTGCACAGGCAGTTGAGTTTGAACCTGTGCCTGCAATAACAGGAACTCTGTGATTTACATACTCAACACACCATTTGATTGCCTGATTGTGTTCAACCACCTTGAGTGTTGATGATTCGCCTGTAGTACCGCAAACAACGATTGCGTCTGTACCATTCTCAATCTGGAAATCAATAAATCTGCCGAATTCCTCATAATTTACTGATCCGTCTTCATTCATAGGTGTGATGATAGCTACAGCAGCACCTGTAAAAATTGGATTCTTCATAAGTATATTCTCTCCCTAAATGAATTTGTGTTTTTAAATTAGTCCATATAACCTTCAGCTGCAAGAAGCTCTGCAAGAAGAACTGCACCGCCTGCTGCGCCTCTTAATGTGTTGTGTGAAAGGCAAACGAATTTGTAATCATATTGAGTGTCTTCTCTGAGTCTGCCGATTGAAACAGCCATACCGTTTTCAAGCATTCTTTCAGACTTAATCTGAGGTCTGTCATCCTCTGTGAAATAGTTAAGGAACTTCTTTGGAGCAGAAGGAAGCTCGAGCTCCTGTGCTCTGCCTTTAAAGCTTTCCCAAATCTCAATCATTTCTTCCTTGCTTGGCTTGTTTTCAAAATCTACAAACACAGCACCGAGATGGCCATTTGAAACAGGAACACGGATACACTGTGCTGTAAAGTTTGGAGCATCAGCTGATTTGATAACATCTCCGTCAATCTTACCCATAAGCTTGAGCGGTTCTTTCTCGCTCTTTTCTTCCTCACCGCCGATATAAGGGATTACGTTATCGTTCATCTCAGGCCATGTCTCAAAGGTTTTGCCTGCACCTGAAATAGCCTGATAAGTACAAACAAGAACATTCTTGACACCGAATTTTTCGTGAAGAGGGAAGATAGCAGGAACATATGACTGAAGTGAGCAGTTTGACTTAACTGCAATAAAGCCGCGTTTAGTTCCGAGTCTCTTTCTCTGCGAAGGGATAATGTTGATGTGCTCAGCATTAAGCTCCGGTACTACCATAGGAACATCAGCTGTGAAGCGGTGAGCGCTGTTGTTGGATACTACAGGACACTCATGCTTTGCATATTCCTCTTCAAGTGCTTTGATTTCATCCTTCTTCATATCAACGGCACAG
>JAIDVA010000011.1 GCA_029059925.1 Eubacterium sp.
TATGAAAAATTAGGAAATAACATTACACAGGAGATGTTTATGAAGATTTTTATGGATAAGGATTTTCTGGTGGATACTGATATGGCTAAAAAGCTGTTTCACGAATATGCAGAAGATATGCCTATTTGTGACTACCATTGCCATTTGAGTCCTAAGGAAATTTATGAAAACAAAGCCCCCGAAAATATTTCAGAGCTCTGGCTGTCAGGCGACCATTACAAATGGCGTGCAATGCGCAGCTGTGGTGTTGAGGAAAAATACTGCACAGGTGATGCAACAGCTAAAGAAAAGTTTGAAAAATTCGGGTATACTCTGCAATATTGTATAGGTAATCCGCTTTATCATTGGGCACATATCGAGCTGCAAAGATATTTTGGTATTGATACACCGTTGAATGCTAAAACAGCAGGGGATATTTTTGAAAGAGCAAACAAGGCTATTTCTGAAGGCGATTTTCGTCCGCAGAGCTTAATAACCAAAAGCAATGTTAAGGTTGTATGTACAACAGATGATCCTGTTGATGATTTAAAATATCACAAGCTGCTTAAGGACACTGTAGATTTTGATTGTAAGGTGCTCCCGTCTTTCAGACCCGACAGGGCTCTTAATGCACATCTTGACGGCTTTGCTGATTATATCAGACAGCTTGGTGAAACTGCAGAGATTGAAATTAACAGTTATAAGGATGTAATCACAGCACTTCTTAAAAGAGTTGATTATTTTCATTCAGTAGGCTGCCGTATATCAGATCAGGCATTTGATTATCCGCCTTACGCGATTGCAGACGATAATGAAATTGAAAAAATCTTTATCCGTGCAATGAACGGAGAAAAAATTTCGCTTGCAGAATGTGACAAATACAGAACACCTGTTCTTCTTGCACTCGGCAGAAAATATCATGAACTTGGCTGGGCAATGGAAATTCACATTGGTGCGATGCGAAACAACAATACCCTTATGTTTAATAAAATAGGTGCAGATACAGGCTTTGATTCAGTCGGTGATTGCGAGATTGCACAGCCGCTTTCACGTTTTCTTGATGCACTGAACAAGGACGATAAGCTGCCTAAAACAATTTTGTTTAATCTTAATGATAAGGATAACACGGTTCTCGGCACAATGCTTGGCAATTTTCAGTCAGCAGATGCAGAATCGAAAATACAGTTCGGTCCTGCTTGGTGGTTCCTTGATACAATGGATGGTATGACCAATCAGATGAAAACACTCGGAAATCTGGGTGTGCTCGGCAAATTTGTGGGTATGGAGACAGATTCGCGCTCATTCACATCATATGGCAGGCACGAATATTTCAGACGTATTATGTGTGCCCTTATCGGCAGATGGGTTGAGGATGGCTGGTATGCCTATGATGAGGATATCCTCAAAGAAATTGTACAGGGCATATGCTATAACAATGCTGTTAAATATTTTAATTTTGAATAAATTTATTATATTTCGGAGGAATAGAAATGGATTTAAAACTCAGACCAAAAGAAGAATGTATGTTCGATGAAGTTTCACTCGGTGAAATTATGCTCAGACTTGACCCGGGTGAGGGCAGAATTAAAACTGCCCGTTCATTCCGCGCATGGGAAGGCGGCGGAGAATACAATGTTGCCAGAGGACTCAGAAGATGCTTTGGCTTAAAGACAAGTGTTGTTACCGCTTTTGCTGAAAATGAAATCGGTTATCTTATGGAGGATTTGATTTTACAGGGCGGTGTTGACACATCACTCATTAAGTGGATGCCATTCGACGGTATCGGCAGAACTGTAAGAAACGGTATCAATTTCACAGAGCGTGGCTTTGGTATCCGCGGTGCTGTGGGTGCATCTGACAGAGGCAATACTGCTGCGTCAAAGCTTAAGCCGGGCGATATTGACTGGGATTATATTTTCGGCACACTCGGTGTTCGTTGGCTGCATACAGGCGGCATTTATGCTGCTCTTTCCGAGACTGCTGCCGAGGTGGTTATCGAGGCAGTAAAAAAAGCTAAGGAATACGGCACAATCGTATCCTATGACCTCAACTATCGTCCGTCACTCTGGAAGGATATTGGCGGTCAGGCAAAGGCTCAGGAGGTTAATAAGGAAATCGCTAAGTATATCGATGTTATGATTGGTAATGAAGAGGATTTCACAGCTTCACTCGGCTTTGAGGTTGAAGGCAATGATGCTGACCTTAAGGAGCTGAATATGGACGGTTATTATAAGATGATTGAAACCGTAACGAAGGCTTATCCTAATTTCAAGGTGATTGCAACAACACTCAGAACCGTTAAGACTGCTACAGTAAATGACTGGAAGGCAATCTGCTGGGCTGATGGCCAGATTTATCAGTCACTTGAATATCCGGGTCTTGAAATTCTTGACCGTGTTGGCGGCGGTGACAGCTTTGCTTCGGGTCTTATTTATGGTCTTATGACATATCAGGACGCACAGAAGGCTGTTAACTATGGTGTAGTTCACGGTGCTCTTGCAATGACAACACCCGGTGATACTTCAATGGCATCACTTAAAGAGGTTGAAAATAAGGTTAATGGCGGCTCATCAAGAGTACAGAGATAAATAATAAGGAGATTATAATTATGGCTAATAAAATTGAAACCTTAGCAAAAATTCAGGAGGTTGGTATTGTTGCCGTTGTTCGTGCAACGTCAATCGAACAGGCAGAGAAAATCACTGACGCTTGTATCGCAGGCGGTGTAGCTGCTATTGAGCTTACCTTCACAGTTCCTCACGCTGATAAGCTTATCGAGGCTATGAAGGCTAAGTATAACTCGGGCGAAATCATCATTGGTGCGGGAACAGTTATGGATGCTGCTACAGCAAGAATTGCAATCCTCGCAGGTGCTGAATATATCGTATCACCTTACTTTGATCCTGAAACAGTTAAGACATGTAATCGCTATGGTGTACCGTCAATGCCAGGTATTTACACACCTACAGAGGCTGTTCACGCTATGGAATGCGGTGCTGACGTGCTTAAGGTGTTCCCGGGTGATATCGCAGGTCCTGCTTTCATTAAGGATATCCACGGTCCTATTCCAAATGCAGTTATGATGCCTTCAGGCGGTGTTGAGGTTGACAACGTTAAGGATTGGATTAAGGCAGGTGCAATTGCATGCGGTGCTGGCTCTTCACTGATCGCCGGTGCTAAAACAGGTGATTATGACAAGATTACCGAAACAGGAAAGCTCTTTGTTCAGCGTATCAAAGAGGCACGTGCCGAAATGGCAAAATAACAAATATTAGGATACTATACCCTAGCAATCCTTTTTTAATGAATTGTACCATTCTTTTGAGTCGCAAAAGAACGGTACCAAGAAAACGAATCAGGGGGAAGGCATACGCCAATTCCCCCTAATAACCCCCTTTGTTGTTGTGCCGTGCGTACTTATGCACACAGCGGTACAGGGAACATTATATTAAATAAAACGTGCATACACAAATTGTGTATGCACGTTTTGTTATTTGAATCTTAATTCATCATATCATTTTCGCCTATGAATTCGTCATCATTTCTGATAAACTGTTCATAGTTTTCATTCTGCCATACCTTGACATAATCAATCATAAAATCTTCGTTATCTGCATTGTTATGGCTGAATTGACCTATTTCCTGACCATGAGGTCCGAAGCCGTCACCTGCATCAATCTCAACTGTAAGCCTTAAGAACTCTTTAACCTTTGATACGTCACCGCCGTCTGTTGCCCAGGTAGGCTGACCGTCGATGTAGAATACATAGTATTCAGGAGTCCATTTAAGTGCGTAGGTATGGTAGCCGTCATACAAATTCTGCTCAAGATTACCAATGTAATCTTCAACCTTGCTGTCACTGCCGTAACCGTCCCAGAGAAGTGCGTGACCCATTTTTGAATTTTTGCTGTTTATGAAAGCACTTTCGTAAACGTCAATCTCTGTTCCGTCTTCGCCTTCATTTCCAACCTTACGCTGGTTTGAGGACTGCAGCCAGAAGGCTGACCATAAGCCTTGAGAATCAGGGATTTTCACACGGCATTCAAAATAACCGAAAGCCTGTGAGAAGAGCATTGTGTCTGCAGTGCCCTTATTATTGTTATTATCACCGCTGATCATTCGTGTTTCAATACCGCTTGTAAAACGTCCGCTTGCAGGGCAGTCGCCGTTGCAGGTGTGATTATCCTCATATCGTGAATGGATAATTGCATTTGAATCCTTAACCTCTACCATCTCAGGGCACCACCAGCAGGCCTGTTCAGGTTTACTTTCATCATTGCTTTCCCAGCGGATAGCATGTGGTGAAGTGGTCCAGATTTCCTTGCTGCCGTCATATCTGTCACCAAAGCTGATATTTTCATTGAGAGCAGTACCTTCAAAGTCATCCTCAAACACCATATACCAGCCATCCTCACCGAGCACGGGAACAGAAAGGTCATAGCCCTTATCCTTCCAACTCATATCTGGCTTTTTACTGCATCCGAATAAAAGTGCAATGCTGATAATTATTGCCGTAATTATTGATAAATAAACAAATTTTTTCATGATTATCACCCGTAGATTTAATATTATTTCAGCTCACAGGTTACAGAATTGCTTTGGGCACCCCATGAATCAATTGCTGTAATTACAACATATTTTGTATTTTCAGGAAGAGTGCCAGGTAATCTTAATTCTGCTGTTTGAGCCATATTATTAAGTCCTAAAACATAATCGCTAAAATATGTTAGCTCTGTTATTTTTTTAGGTGTACCGTTCTCATAATTTTTGTTGTCAAAACGTATTTTTTCACCATCTTCATTGTAGTGAACAATATGATTATCGTAATCAATTTCGTCAAATTCAATTACGTTATTATCGGCATCTCTGAATTCGAGCTTATAGGAATGGACAAAATCATCGTCACTTCCTGCTTTGAAGGAGAGCATTTTCTGTGCATTGCCGTTAATGTCGGTAATATCGCTTACTGTGGCATTGAGCTCATTCTCGAGAACGGGAGCCTGATTGCTATTGCTTCTTGCATCCGTGTATTTGCTCAGGCTCGCTTCACTGCCGAATGGTGCCTCGATAACCCATGGCTCCTTGAATGCCTTGCCTGTGTTTGCCTCAAGTCTTTCAATTGTTACCTTGCTATCCTCAATTTCCATATAAAGGCATCCGGGTACCTTATCGGCAATTGAATTGCCATAGGCATCCTTTGGAACACTGCCGTTGAACTTGCCTGTTTCAAGCTCAATATAATCAAGACTCTGTGTGGTAAAGGCTGTAAATTCGCCCTGCCAGATTGAACGCTCATCAATAAGGGAATAGTGTGAATGACCTGAAAGTGAAATAACCTGTGGGTAATCCTTAAGAATACGGGCAATGTCATTATTTCCCCATTCATCAGAGCCGTAGGCTGTATCCTGCGGGTTAAGATGTGTGATTACAAAAATCGGCTTGTCAGGCGTATCTGCAACAGCCTTATCAAGCTCGCCTCTGATCCAATCCTCGTTTGTATAGGATTTGTCATATGAACCGTCTGAGGAACTCCAGCAGATAAAATGATAGCCATTTACAGTTTTGTGGCTGTATGGGTATTCACCTGTATATTTTGTAAATCTTTTTTGTTGGGTAGCAGGTGTAGGTATCTCAAAACAGCTGAAGAAATCGGGCAGCCAGTAATCGTGATTTCCCATAATATAAAGTGGGATAGGCTTATCATAATCTGCCATTACATTGTCGTAGATTTCTTTGTATGTGCTCCATGCTTTTTTCGTGCCTACATTTGTCTGGTCACCGCCGATAATAAGGACGTCCATACCCTTATCTCTGAGCATAGTGAGTGTTTTTTCAAAGGATTCATACTCATGTGTTGTATTGTCCGTGGTATCAGGCAGCTGCAAGTCACTGATTACGCCTACCCTGAGCGGACCACCGTTTGTGTCAACATCATAAGTTTTGAAATCATCTGTTGTTTTAGCGTATCCATAGTGAACGCCTGCTGCTGCACCGACAATTCCGAGTGCTGCAACAATACAAATTGCTGCTTTGGCTAATTTTTTCATATTTTTACCCCTTTACATTAATAATTATGCCTTTTCTTTTTCCAAGCTTAAATGATTTGCAAATATTTTTTATTTTTCTGCTTCGCTTGCCGAATCTGATTTCAGCACTGCTTTTAACATCAAAGCCCAACAATTTTTTATCCATTGTAATATTGAAGCTTTCTGCTTTATTTGAGAAATTATAAAGGCAGAGCAATGCCTCATTATCCTTTAAATAAACCGTTGCGAGCACATTTGGATTATTGACCTTAACAGGATTTTTACTGTGCCAATATCCCAGCATTTTGCTGTCGGAAATACCGAAATCATCCCAGATTTTATACATAAGGGTTGCATTTGTATATCCCCAGCCGTAGCGGTTGTTCATTGCATAGAGCATGCCGAGGTACAAGTCGCCGCCGCCCTCGAGCATCTGACCTGTAACACCATAGGGGATTCCGCAAACCTCTGCAAGCACATATTCAGGTGAATATTTTTTATAGAAAAAGCCTTCACCCAGCCATACACTGTCTAAAAACGGAATAATTTCTGTATATAAATTCATACAGCTTACATCACCTGCACGTACCTCTTCGTGATTCCACATGTGCATATCAATAAGTCCGTCCGTTTTTTGCAATACCTTTTTTGCACGTTCAAGTGTTGTGCGGTCAAGTGAGGTGTCGTCAATATAAATGCCTTTTATACCAACATTATCAACAAGCCAGTTAAGTCCCTCAACATAATAATTATCAAGTCTTGTATCAGGTCTTACAATAAAGGAAATATCGTGATCATTTTTATACTTTCCGTGTTTATATTTTACAAACCAGCCGGGGATAATATCCTCACCGAAATTGTCAATAAGCCACTGCGGCTTTTCCTTTTGCCATGAGTGACTGACACCTTGCTTGCGAAGTATGATTTCATCACCGAGTGCTTTATAAACAAAGGTTTCCGCCATATGGTTGCTGTGCTCACGCTCGGTATAATAAAGCTTTATTCCGATGTTCTTTTTCTTTGCATATTGCACAGCACCTTTTAATCTGTCCACTTCATAGAACGGATAATTGATAAACGGCATTATCATATTTCCCTGATGGAAAATAACATGGCTCAGTCCGTTTTTTTCTGCTGCGTCAATGTCCTTGATTTCATCCTTAAGCTTATTATTATGATGATATCTTATTGAAAAGGCCTTTTTGTAGTCAATAGGTTTGAGCGGTGTGATATGTATTTCGAAAATAAAGTCTCTTGTCTCATCCTTTTTAAAATCGAATGCACCTGTATAAGCAAAAATATGCGTGCAGTCGCTTCGTGTTTCTACATTTATTCCGCCCTTGCCGTTATTGTCCCATGTTTCTGAAGGTGTTTTTAATGGAAGATTTTTGTAAAAAATATTAATCAGCGGTCGGATATAATTTTCTGCCTTTAGCTTAAGACGCATGCCGCAGTTTACACAGCCGATAAAAATACTGTCCTGCTGTTTTTGATTATCCCATTTGAAATTAAGATTTTCTGCTTTTGATGCCCTGTGTCCCAAACCATGCATAAGTGAAGAGCAGTCGCGGGAAATATAAAAATCGAGTGAAATATTTTTTGCCTTAAAATCTTTTTTAGGTGTGATTTTAACCGAATATTCCAGCAAGCCTTCATATCTGAGCACAGATGAAACAACAGCACTGTAGTCATCATTTTCACAAGCCGTAATGCTTTCAATGCGATTGTTGAAAAGCGTTTGCTTTGTATCACCGCAGGGCAGTGATGCACCGTCAATATTAAATTCAGTCGGCTTTGCAAAAAGCTTTTTCTGTACAGCTTTTTCAAGCTCTATAGCCTCATTGAATTTTGAATGAATCTGTTTTGGCATACCATTTTCGGCAAAACAGATTTCTCTGCCGAGAATGGATGACTTGCCATTAGTAATTTCGGGCGAAGTATAAGGCTTGACAACGGTATCATCAATGTATATATCAGAATTCAGCCAATTGATACGTGACAAGCGCCATAAATCATTGTAGCCGTCATTTTCAACAGGACTTGAAATGATGTTAAACAGCATTTCAAATGAGCGCTCTTCTTTTTCAGTGCTGATTGTTATTGTGCATTTTTCCTGTCTTTTACCAAGCTTGTCGGCTTTTGCAGTAAAAAATAAAGGCTGAATAATATTGGCAGTCAGATTTACGGTTTTGTTTTTTCTAACACCGTATTTATCAACAACGTCTGTGTTTATGCATTCAAGCTTGATGTTTCCGTGCGAAGTGATGCTTTTGATAACATCATCATGTTTGCAAAGCACTGCAAGCTGAAAAGCAAACACTTCATTTTCAGACATTAATACCTCTGCAAAATCATCTATTCTGTTGTTATTATTAAGGATTGATAAATCATTAAAATGAATTATTTTTTCGGTTCTGTCAAATAAATATAGTTCCATAACACACTCCATATTTTGTTTGATTTAATTATATTACAGTATTGCTTGTAAATAAATTCAAAATACAGTATAATAGATATAAATTTCGGAAATGAAGGTTCTATTTATGTATCAAAGTGACTTTTTCTTTTTCAATGATTTTAACAAGGAAAAAATATTTGCACCTGAAGTAACGAGTGTTTATAAAATACTTGCCGATATAAGTTATGTTCACCAGCGTGATGAACAGGAAAGGCAGAATTATTCTCCAAAAACAATAGCTTTTATCAGATGTACGGATGGTAAGGGTCAAATTCGTCTTAAAAATACGCAAATCATAATCAATGAAGATGAATGTGTATTTTTGAATTTTTATGATATTATGGAATACAGAAGTCTTACCAATATATGGGGTTACAGGTGGGTTAATTTCAGTACTGATTATTTCGGTTCGGAATTTGAACTCGGCAAAGTCTATACAATCCCATTCAGTGAAAATGAGGATAAGGCTTTCAACAGATTATTGGCTGTCGGAAAGAGTGATTTTAAAAACAAAAGCTATCTCAGTCACTCATTTTTAGGTTATTTTTATAGTATTATGCTTGAAAATCAGCTTAATGATGAAATTGTGCTTGCAAACGCAAAAAAGAGAATAGTTGACGATATATGTTCATATATAAATCAGAAAAGATATTCTAAAATATCGGTAGAGGAAATTGCAGATTTCTTTAAGATATCACCAAGACGAATGCACCAGATTTTTACATTGGAGCTTGGTATTTCGCCAAAGAAGTATATCCTGAAAAAAAAGATGGAGGAGGGCTACAGGCTGCTTGTACAAACCTCCAGTCCTATAAATGAAATTGCATATATGCTTTGTTTCAGCTCACCCTATCATTTTACGAATGAGTTTAAAAAGACCTTTTCACAGTCACCTAATGAAATCAGAAAAATGCAAAAGAAATGTGATGAAGAAAGTAAATGAATATAAATGTTGGAGTATTTTGCATTTTGTGTTAAAATAATACCAAATTATAATTTGAGGTTATATTATGAAATTACTTGTTATTGACGGCAACAGTATCGTCAACCGTGCTTTTTACGGCATAAAACTGCTTACCACTAAAAACGGAGATTATACAAATGCCATTTACGGCTTTTTAAATATTATGTTAAAGCTGAAGGATATCTGTAATCCTGATGCGATTGCAGTTGCATTTGATGTTCACGCACCAACCTTCCGCCACAGAATGTATGATG
This sequence comes from Eubacterium sp., assembly GCA_029059925.1. GTDB lineage: Bacteria > Bacillota > Clostridia > Oscillospirales > Acutalibacteraceae > Eubacterium_R. The sequence continues at coordinate 9,682 of JAIDVA010000011.1, forward strand.
AATATAAGGCCGGCAGGCATGCTATGCCTGATGAACTAAGACAGCAGATGCCTGTGCTTAAGGAAATACTTAAAAATCTTGGTATATCAACTCTTGAGCACGAGGGCTGGGAGGCTGATGATATACTCGGTACACTTGCTGAGTCATGCCGAAAAAATGGTGACGAGTGCTTTATTGCAACAGGTGACAGGGATTCGCTGCAGCTTGCACACGGCGGTGTTAAGGTGTTGCTTGCCCGCACTAAAATGGGACAGGCTGTGACAGATGTATACGAAGAAAATGCCATTGCCGAGGAATATGGTGTAACACCTGCTGAGCTTATTCAGGTGAAGGCACTTCAGGGTGACAGCTCGGACAATATCCCCGGTGTTGCAGGTGTAGGTGCAAAAACTGCACTTGATTTGATTCAGCGTTTTCATACACTTGATTATATTTATGAAAATATTGATTCACTTGATATAAAACCGGGTGTAAAGGCAAAGCTTGAAAAGGATAAGGACAAGGCTTATCTGTCCCTTAAGCTCGGCACAATTTCTACTGCAGCACCTGTTGATTTGAATGTTGAAAGCTATCGTTTGTCTGATGGTGACAAGCAAAAGGCAGTTGCACAGTTTATTAAATTAGAGCTGTTTTCACTTATTCCAAAGTTCAATCTGGATCCGAATAACGCTCAGTTTGCCGAAGAGATTGAAGAGAAGAAGCGTGAAATCACACGACTTACCTGTGTGGATGCCGATTATCTTCTTGACAGAGTACGTGGTAAGGATGTATATTTTTATCCGAATATGATTGACGGCAGTATTACTGATTTGTATTTTGCATTTGATGACGAAATCATCGTTATGCCGTCGGAAACGCCCGAGTATTCTTATTTTATACGTAATTTTTTTGCGGATGAAAGCACGAAAAAGTATTCCTATAATACAAAAGAGCTGCACCGCCTTGCCTGTAAATATGGTGTTGAATTAAAGGGCGTATGCGGTGACCTTATGCTGTCTGCATATCTTCTCAGACCGAGTGACAATAATTATGATATTGAGCACCTTTGTATGGAATATGGAGTGAAAATACCAGAATTTCTCAATACTCTCGGTGAAAGTGATATAACTGTATCCATTTCAGCAGTGGTTAAACCGCTGTTTGAAAAGCTTGATGAGCAGATTAAGGAAGCAGGGGAGACTGAACTGCTTACAGAAATTGAATTGCCGCTTTCTGCCGTGCTTGCAAAAATGGAGTTTGCAGGCTTTGAGGTTGATAAAGAAGGAATAGAGCAATTCGGCAAAATGCTTGGTGAAAGAGTAAATGAACTGACCAAGTCAATTTACGAAAGCGTGGGATATGAGTTTAATATCAACTCACCAAAACAGCTTGGTGTTGCTTTGTTTGAAGATTTGAAACTGCCCTGTAAGAAAAAGACTAAAACGGGCTATTCGACAAACGCTGAGGTGCTTGAGGGACTTGTTAATGAGCATCCTGCAATTTCACAGATACTTGAATACCGCTCTCTTTCAAAGCTCAAATCCACCTATTGCGACGGATTGTTAAAGGTTATTGAATCAGATGGTCGAATCCATACCCGATTTAATCAGGTTGAAACCAGAACGGGCAGAATCTCATCACTTGAGCCTAATTTGCAGAATATTCCGATTCGTACTGAGCTTGGCAGAGAAATGCGAAAGTTCTTTGTAGCGGGTGAGGGGAAAAAGCTGATTGATGTTGACTACAGCCAGATTGAGCTGAGAGTTTTATCTGACCTTGCGGATGATGAAACCATGATAAATGCGTTTAACAGTGGTGATGATATTCATGCAATCACTGCGTCACAGGTGTTCAACCTTCCGATTGAAATGGTTACACCTCAGATGCGAAGCAGGGCAAAGGCTGTTAATTTCGGTATTGTTTACGGTATCGGTGCGTTTTCACTTGCCAAGGATATCGGTGTTACAAATAAAGAGGCAAAGCAGTATATTGATAATTACCTTGCAACCTACAGCGGTGTTGATGCCTATATGCACCGTATGATTGAGGTGGCAAAGGAAAAGGGCTACAGCGAAACGCTGTTTAAAAGGAAACGTTATCTGCCCGAGCTTGCGGCGTCAAATCATATGATGCGTGCTTTCGGCGAACGCGTTGCAAGGAATATGCCGATTCAGGGTACTGCGGCAGATATCATTAAAATTGCAATGGTCAAGGTGGATAAGCGTCTTAAGGCTGAGGGTATGCAGTCACATCTTATCCTGCAGGTGCATGATGAATTGATTGTTGAATCACCTGACAGCGAGGCACAGAGAGCGCTAGAAATTGTGACCGAGGAAATGGAAAATGCCTGCAAAATGAAGGTTCGACTTAAAGCAGACGGAAAAATAGGTGCAACGTGGTATGATGCACATTAATTTAAATTATTGTTTACATTAATAAGTGCAAGATAAACAATCGTAGGGAACGATGTGAACCCTTTTGTCACTGCGTGACATTTCCCCTGACAGGGGA
>JAIDVA010000110.1 GCA_029059925.1 Eubacterium sp.
ATAATATAATATATATTATATACTATATTTTAGATAAGGAGAGAATTATGGAGCTGCCCAATGATCCTTTTATGCTTTTAAGTGTTATTAATCTTAAGCTCAGAGATTTTTATTCAAATCTCGATGCGCTTTGCGAGGATATGAATATTGATAAAAATGAGCTTTGTGAAAAACTGAGCGCAGCAGGATTTGAATATAGTAAAGAAAACAATAAGTTTTGGTAAAAATCTATTGACAAAATTTGGAAAAAGTGTATAATTAAATTGTAATGATTACAAATTGATAATAATTTCAAAGGCGGTGGAGGCGTGAATACAAAGGATATTGCTGATATCTTTAAACAAAAGGGTATTAAAGCGACCCCTCAGCGTATTGCGGTTTATAAATTCCTTATTGAAAACAGAATCCACCCCGATGTTGAGACAGTATATAACAGCGTTGTTAAGGAGCATCCGTCCTTTTCTAAAACCACAGTTTATAACTGTCTGCAGATTCTGGCAGATTATGACCTGCTGATACCTGTTAAAATTGATAATGAAAAAATCAGATATGATGCCGATACAAGCTTTCATGGCCATTTCAGATGTGAAAGCTGTGGTAAAATATATGATTTTAAATGTGATGACACAAAGGTATCAGGTATTGAAGGCTTTGAAATCAGACAAAGAGATGTTTATTACAGTGGCTTATGCAGCTGCTGCAGATAATAATTTTTAATTTGAAGGAGTAATTTAAAATGGCTAAGAAGTATTATTGCCCTGTTTGCGGCTATGAGAGTGACGAACCAATTGATGTTTGCCCTGTTTGCGGTGCAAAGATGGAAGAAAGAAAAGAAGGTGTAACATCTTGGGCTGCTGAGCATCAGGTAGGCATTATCGATGGTGTTGATGAGGCTATTGTTCAGGGTCTTCGTGACAACTTCAACGGCGAGTGCACAGAGGTTGGTATGTATCTTGCAATGGCAAGAGTAGCACACAGAGAGGGCTATCCTGAAATCGGTCTCTACTGGGAAAAGGCTGCTTATGAAGAGGCAGACCACGCAGCAAGATTTGCCGAAATGCTTGGTGAGGTTGTTACAAACTCAACTAAGAAGAATCTTGAGATGAGAGCATCCGCAGAAAATGGTGCTACACTTGGAAAAACTCAGCTTGCTAAAATGGCAAAGGAGCAGGGTCTTGATGCTATTCACGATGCAGTTCATGAGATGGCAAGAGACGAGGCTCGACACGGCAAGGCCTTTGAAGGGTTATTAAAGAGGTATTTTGGTTAATCAGAAATGCCGTAAATTCAACATTTTTGAGGATTTAGGGGTATGTTGGAGCAATCTGACATACCCTTATTTTTGTGCAAACGGTTGTGTCTGAATGTGGGTTTTAATTTTTATTTTTTGTTTTCTTTAGAGAAACACACATCTTTAAAAGTGGGTTTAAAAAAGAGATAAGCATTAACTTATCTCTCTTAGGTATTGCAATAAACAAACTCAATATTATGTTTTTATAATTTTTGTATCTCTTTCAATGCTTTTTGAATATCCTTATAAACCAACGGTTGCATACTATCATCATAAATAGATATATTTGCTTTATGAAGTGCGGAAAGAATATCATTCTTCAGTTCTGGTTTATATTTTGCAATAATCGGCAACAGCTTAATACATTGTCTTGCTGTAATGGGTTTAACATCTGTTATGTGCTTTAAATATTTGTCAATAATTTCGTCAATTTTATAATCTTTATCCCATTTTGCATTATAGGCAAGTAATGTAAGCCCTCTTGTGCGGATATAAGAATTATCACTGTCAAGCATATCGCTTAGCCTATCCATGTAAGGATAAACACAATCCGTTTCTTGGCTTTCTTTTTGCAAATTCTGTAATGCCTTGTATGCAATATTATTGTTTTTATCAAACAACAATTCAAATGTTTCAGCTATATTAAGTGACATAGTATCCTCCTGCACAATTCCAATTTGTCAACCTGAATTATACCATAACTTACTTGATAATGATACTTTTTTGAATAATATTTTTACCCGTCTATATAATGTAATGTATCATAAGATACTGGATAATTGCTCATTGGCGATTAATATAAAAAGGTTAAGTGTTAAAAAGGGATGTCATAATTCAAAACGGATTTATACTATTTACGTGTTAACCGATTGCAAAGTATCAGAAATGTGGGCTTATTATTTGAAGAATACTAGCAACGGAAAAGCAACGGGAACAGTAAAAAAGTATACTTCACTATGGAAAAACCATGTTTCCACAGCATTTGGGGATAAATATTTCTCTGAAATCAATGTATCGGACTTGGAAGTCTTTTTGCAGGAACTCTACAATAATGATTATAGCTACAAATATGTAGAAAGTTTTTTAAAGCTATTTTATCAGCTTTGGGGACTGGCATATAAAACAGAACACATTGACCCTATCAGATATACAAGAATGTTTGTTGACAGTGGAACAAAGTTAAAAATGCCAAAAATCCGACAGGAAGATGCAGAGGAGTACAATACTATAAGAACTTATAACTCCTATGAAATCAACCAGATTTCCGAAATTTTCAAACAGGGAAATTGCTATACTGCTTTTTTGCTTGGCTATTACTTAGGTATTCGGATTGGGGAATGTTTTGGTTTAATGTGGCAAGATTATAATTGGGGAACCCACAAAATCAAAATTAATAAGCAGATGATTGTCGAAAACGGTGTCTTTTGCCTTAGACCAGTAAAAACATTAACTGCTGTCCGAGAAATAGATGTACCCGACATTCTCCACAACCATTTAAAAGACCTTATCCGTAAGCAAGCAAATCACCCTACAGAGGCTTACTTATTAAGAAAATCTGAAATTGTAATTGACAAGACCAAAAGAGACTATAAACAAATCATAGGTGGAGATTTTATAAACAGAAAAGAAAACGGGGAACTTCTAACCGTCAATTCCATTAAATTCTGGGCGAAAAAAATCAAAGCTGAAACGGGTATTACTTTTAAATATCATTCTCTTAGGAAAACACACTTGTCAATGCTGCGGCTGCTAATGTTCCTGCAAAGGAAGTCATGCAAAGAGCAGGACACAAAAAACTAGATACCACAATGAAATACTATATTAATTCAACAAGCACATCAAAAATGTTTTTATTATCCACTCTCAACGGTATTACCACTGATGAAATGGAAATTGAAGTGCTTGACAATGAGGGCAATAAGCAAATCATTAAGGAATCAACCTATATTAGACGGCAAAGTGTATCTGCTGTTATTCCTCATTAGGGTTGTGTTTCAATGTGGGTTTTCAAAGTACCTATGTCTGAAAAGCCTGTAAAATAAGGATTTTTCAATTTATTCTATGACGAGGCAAGTCATGGCAAGGCTTTTGAGGGTCTTCTTAAGAGATATTTTGCAGACTAATATCTTAATAAAAAAGGTTGTCGGATTTCCGACAACCTTTTTGCTTTTTGTAATTTATATTACAGCTGATTTTCTTCCTGATACTCTTTTGAAAACTCCGTATTGAGCTTATCCGGTATCGGTACACCCATTTCGGTTTTATCATCAGGCTGTACGGTAGGGTTATAAGCCCAGCTGCTGTAACGATTGGTAAGCTTGGGATCAAGCTCAAGCTTATCTTTATAATTGTGGCGGTGCTTATGAGTGCTTACCGGCACATCGTAATTGTTCAGACTGTTTATTGTCTGCTGCGGCTTTTCCTTTTTATCCCTGTTCATTTCCTGTTGTACCCTCTGCAACTGCTTTTAAGTCGTCCAGTGAATTGATTTTTGCACCGCTTTGAATAATTGACTCCTGTGTCATTTTTGGCAGCGAGTCAAAATATTGCTGCATCTGCGGTGTAAGATTAAACATATCTGGCATAATAAAAAACTCCTTTCACAGTTATTATTAGCGTAAAGGAGTTTTTTATTTATTGAATTTTCTTTTGGAAATATATCATGTCCACAAGCTGTACACCATTTTCAATTATTGGGTGGTCATAATTGTCCGTGAAAAAATTTTTAATTTTAAATGCACGTTTAAATCCGCAGTTTTCATAAAACGGAACAGTTAAGGGACTATCGCCTGTGCCTGCCTGTAAAATGCTGTATTTATCTTTGAAATTTTCGGATATAAATTCAATGATTTTTTTGCCATATCCCTGACGCTGAGCATTTGGAGCAACAGCAATGTTTTTGATTTCGAGTATGCCGTTTCCCTCATCCGTAATAACACAGACCGCTTTTGGTTCATTGTCACAAAGCACAAACATTCTTCCATGATTTATATATTTATCAATCATATCCTCCTGCTCATCACCAAGCAAAAGCAGCGGCAGATATTCTTTTTTATTATTTTCAATTTCAATAATTTTCATATTTTTAAATCAATTCGCTTATCACGGCGTTCGATACTAACATTCCTTGCTTTGTGAGGAATATTCTTTTATCATCTTCGCCCAACAATCCCATTTTTACAAATCTGTTGTAATCCTTTTTTATAAGTGCTTTATCAATCCCTTTGTTCAGTCTGAGACCGAGCATAATTTTTTCTTCTTCCGTTCCGCCGATACCATCATCAATAATATTAAAATTTTTATCGTAATAAAAACGTTTTCCGTTCCAAAGGGAATGTGCGCTTGCACCAAGTCCGAGATATTCGTCAAGCTGCCAGTATTTCAGATTGTGCCTGCTTTCAAAACCGGGTTTTGAAAAATTACTGATTTCATATTGATTAAAACCAAGCCTTTTCAGTGAAGCTATTGTTTTTAAATACATATCGCAGACAGTATCTTCGTCAGGCAGTGCAAGTCTGTCACGCATTTTAAAGAATTTTGTGCCTTCTTCAATCTTCAGCAAATATGCACTGATGTGTGTAACCTGCATTTTGTCAATAAATTCAAAGGTTTCGGCAAGGCTGTCAGTAGTCTGCTTGGGTGTACCGAGCATAACGTCAAGGCTTATGTTGGTGATACCTGCTTTTTTTGCATCGCTGACTGCTTTTGCAACCTCGTTTTGACCCGCAACCCTGCCGAGTGCAAAGCGTTCTTCATTTCTTGCACTCTGCATTCCAAGGCTTATTCTGTTCACACCGAATGCGGCATAATCCTCAAAATCTCTTTCAAGATTTTTTGATGGGTTGCATTCCATTGTTATTTCACAGTTATCAGCAATATTAAACTGCTCTTTTGCAGTGCTTATGATTTTGCCGATTAAACGGCTGTCAATGATTGACGGTGTACCGCCACCGAAATATATTGTGTCAAAGCTGCCGTTGTATTTTTTTATTTCATCGCATAGACGTTCAACGTATTTTTCTGCAAGCGCACTGTCATACTTAACACTGTAAAAATCGCAGTAAGGGCACTTGGAACGACAAAAAGGAATGTGAAAATATAAGCCTGCTTTTTTCAAATCATCAACTCCTGTCACAACAATGATATTATACTATCTGCCTGAAAGTCAATCTAAATAATAATCAAAATACTTTAATAATTCATTTGGGGAGGCTTTAAGACATTTACAAAAGCAGGCAAATTCATAGTCCGTAACCTGGCGTTGATTTTTTTCAATTTTACTTATCATTTGCTGGTCTATGTTAACATTCATAAGCTGCATTTTTGCTGCAAGTTCACCTTGTGACAGTCCTTCTTTTTTTCTGTACTCTGCAACCATTTTGCCGACAATGTTTTTATTTCCATTGAATACGATTTGTTTCATCATATCACCTTTACGTTATATTAACGTATTGACAATATCATATAATCGTGTTATAATTACGTCACATTAGCGTATATCGATGAAAAAAGGAGAGTTATTATGAAAAAAATTTTATATTTATTATTGATTGTTATTATGATAGCAACAATATTAACGGGGTGTTTTTCAAAAAAATCAACAAATTATTCTAGTAACAATAATAA
>JAIDVA010000111.1 GCA_029059925.1 Eubacterium sp.
TACAGATATAAACCTTATCAGCAATATCGGTATCAGTCATAATTGTAGCAGGGTTTGAGTTAATGAGTACAACCTCATAACCCTCCTCACGCAGTGCAAGACACGCCTGTGTGCCTGAATAGTCAAATTCGGCAGCCTGTCCGATTACGATAGGACCTGAGCCGATAACAAGTATTTTGTGTATGTCAGTTCTTTTAGGCATTCTGGCTTACCTCCTTTTCCATCAGTGCAATAAATTCATCAAACAGATATGCACTGTCCTGTGGACCGGGTGCACTCTCAGGGTGATACTGAACCGAGAACAGCTTATTCTCAGCAGATTCCACACCCTCAGCAGTATCATCAAGCAGATTGGAGTGTGTGAGCTTAAGAGATGTTCCCTCAAGTGAATTCACATCAACTGCATAAGAGTGATTCTGTGATGTTATTTCAATTTTGCCTGTTTTCATATTCATTACAGGGTGATTACCGCCCCTGTGACCGAATTTCATTTTAAATGTTTTAGCACCGAGTGCAAGTGAAATCATCTGGTGACCAAGGCAAATACCGAAAATCGGCAGCCTACCCTTAAGCTCGCGTACAACACTGATAACCTCCTGCACATCCTCGGGGTTACCGGGACCATTTGAAAGGAACAAGCCATCAGGTCTCATATTAAGTATTTCCTCAGCTGTGATATTGTAAGGCACAATGGTTACATTACAGCCCTTTTCATTGAGCTTTCTGATGATATTGTGCTTGATGCCGCAGTCGATTGCCACAACATCATATTTGTGATTCGGAGTTCTTGAATACCAACGCTTTTTACAGCTTACACGCGACACCATATCGGTAGGGATAACATAATCTCTTACCGTTTTTAGAGCCTCCTCATAAGGCACATTGGCATCACAAATCATAACCTTCTGTGAGCCCTCGTCACGAATAATTCTTGTTATCATTCTGGTATCAACACCGCTGATACCCGGGATATCGTATTCATCAAGCACCTCAGAAAGAGTCTTTGTATAGCGGAAGTTTGATGGCAAATCATTATATTCACGAACAATGAGACCACCCATTGTGGGAACTCTTGTCTCAAAGTCTTCATCTGTTATGCCATAGTTACCTATAAGCGGATAAGTCATACATACCATCTGGTCAGTATAACTCGGGTCTGAAATAATTTCCTGATAACCAACCATGGATGTATTAAATACAATTTCATTTACGGCCGCTTTGTCAGAACCAAAGCCATAGCCATAAAACTCCTGACCATTTTCAAGTACAATCTTTTTGTTAAATGGTTTCATACACAATCTCTCCTTTATATATAGTCAAAAGGTTTTCACCCTGTAATTTCCAATCCTTAAACGGAGTTGCCCTGCCCATTGTCACAAAGCAATCCGGATTGACTGTCCACTCCTTGTCAGCATCAAGCAGTGCAAGGTTTGCCGCTGCACCAACCTTGATTTCACCGCCGTCAATACCAAATATTTCACACGGCTTAACAGACATCATTTCAACAAGCTTTTCAAGCGTAATAACTCCTGTTTTTACAAGCTTTGTATTCAGTACACCAAAGGCAGTCTCAAGTCCCACAACACCCATAGCAGATTTAGCGAGTCCCTTCGCCTTTTCCTCAGCAGAATGAGGGGCATGGTCTGTTGCGATAACATCAACCGTTCCGTCAAGCACACCTGCAATCAGCGCATCCCTGTCCTGTGCTGATCTGAGCGGCGGATTCATTTTAAATCTGCCGTCCTCCTGCAAATCCTCATCACACATTGTAAGATAATGCGGACCTGTTTCACAGGTGACTCTGACACCTCTTGCCTTTGCCTTACGGATGATATCAACACTCTCTTTAGTCGATATATGGCAAACATGATACTGACAGCCTGTCTCTTCTGCAAGGCAACAGTCACGCTCTATCTGTGCCCATTCAGATTCCGAGCAGATACCTTTGTGATTATGAGCCTTAGCATATTCACCATCGTGAATATAACCACCTTTTAAAAGCTCATTAACCTCACAGTGAGCTGAAATTATTTTGCCAAGCTTGGCACATTCCGTCATAGCCTGACGCATAAGTTCCTCAGTCTGAACACCTGTTCCATCATCGGAAAAGCCGACAACCCTATCGGCGATAGAATCAAAAGCAATAATTTCGCCTACGCCCTTACGCTCCTTTGTTATTGTACCAAACGGAAGAACATCAATAACTGCATCCTTTTCAATAATATCAGTCTGAGCCTTAAGATTTTCTGCACAATCGGGTGCTGGATTAAGATTCGGCATTGTACAAAGGGTTGTATACCCTGCTCTTGCACCCGCCTTTGAGCCTGTTTCTATCGTCTCCTTATAAGAAAAACCGGGCTCACGAAGATGTGTATGAACATCGACGAAACCCGGAATTAAGAAATACTTGTCCTGTGCATCAATAACACGGTCAACATTATCCGATAAAATAGAAATACCAAGGCTATGAATCTTACCGTCCATAATAAGAACATCTGACTTTTTAAATGTTTTATCTATGTATGTTAAAGCATTTTTTATAAGCAAAGTCATAATTCACATTCCTTTCCATTTTAGAACATTATAATATTTTTAGCCTGTTAAGTCAACAAAAAAATCTTGAATATA
>JAIDVA010000112.1 GCA_029059925.1 Eubacterium sp.
ATTATCAGCTTTGGCTCAATGAGCAAGTTTAAGCCTATAAAATGGATAGTTAAGGTTTTTGTATGGATAATCCGCGGCACTCCGCTTATGCTGCAAATGATTGTAATTTATTACGGTCCGGGTCTGGCAGCATCATGGGCACAGGGGATTGACAATCCAAATGTTTTTATAACCTGGATTGCTTCATGGAGTGTATTTGACCGTTTTGTGGCTGTGCTGATTTCATTCGTTATCAATTATGCCTGCTATTTTTCAGAGGTTTATCGCGGCGGTATCGAGGCTATACCTGTCGGTCAGTATGAAGCAGGACAGGTGCTTGGCATGACCAAAACACAGATTTTCTTCAAGGTAGTGCTGCTTCAGGTAATCAAGCGTATTATTCCGCCTATGAGCAACGAAATTATTACTCTTGTTAAGGATACCTCTCTCGCAAGAATTATTGCTGTGTATGAGGTTATCTGGGCAGGACAGACATACATAAAAATGGCAGGTCAGATTTGGCCGCTGTTCTACACCGGTGTGTTCTATCTTGTATTCTGTGGAATTTTAACTCTGCTCTTCGGTGCGATTGAGAAGAAGCTTGACTATTACAGAGGTTAACGATATGGCAATTTTAGAGGTAAAAAATATACATAAAAGCTTTGGTAATAACGAGGTTCTGAAGGGGATTGACTTTTCACTCGATAAGGGTGATGTGCTTGTTATTATCGGTTCTTCAGGCAGCGGCAAAACAACTCTTTTAAGATGCCTGAATTTCCTTGAAACTCCTAATGTCGGTTCGATTTCGGTAGGCGGTGAAACACTGCTTGATACTGAGGATAAGAGCACAATGAGCGAAAAGCAGATAAGACGTAACAGACTTCATTTTGGTTTAGTATTTCAGCAATTCAATCTTTTCCCGCAGTACACTGTTTTTGATAATCTTACTCTTGCTCCCAAGCTTGCTCTCAAAGACGAGATTAAGACTATGAAAAAGAATAAGCAGTCTGTATCACGTGATTATAAATCACAAAGACTTGCTGAGATTGAGAACAATGCAAACAGTCTTTTGGAAAAGGTCGGACTTACCGAAAAGGCAAAGGCTTATCCCTGTGAGCTTTCAGGCGGTCAGCAGCAACGTGTCGCAATTGCACGTGCACTTGCCATGCAGCCTGATATTTTATGCTTTGACGAGCCGACATCGGCACTTGATCCCGAGCTTACAGGTGAGGTGCTCAATGTTATTCGCAGTCTTAAAACAGGCAACAGCACAATGATTGTTGTTACGCATGAAATGGAATTTGCAAGGAATGTTGCCGATAAAGTAATATTTATGGCAAATGGTGTTATTGAGGAATTCGGTACACCTGATGATGTTTTCGGTAACCCTAAGAGTGAAATATTAAAAGCATTTTTACATAAAGCACTTGATGTATAACCCAATTTATGGTTTAATAAGTATAATAAATAAATTTTAGAAATGGGGAGCATTATGGAACTTAAACACATTATTGACAAAAAAGATGAGTATGCACAGTATATGCTTGACGAGATTACACATATCTGTAAAAATATGGATAAGCGTGATCCGGGCTCAAAGGGCGAAAAGCAGGCCTGTGAGTATATGGCTGACGTACTTAAAAAGGATTGCGGCTGTGAACGTGCAGATGTTGAATCCTTTAAGGAAAATCCCGGCTCATTTTTCGGATGGATTTATTTTACAATTACTTTTGCACTTGCAGCAATTGTATTGTTTTTCTTCTGTCCGTTAATTTCTGCAATTCTCATAGTTGCAGGACTTGTTATCGCCTTTATGCAGTTTGGACTTTATAAAAAGTTTGTTGACAGATTCTTCCCTGAAAAAACAGGTCATAACGTAACTGCTGTTAAAAAGTGCACAGGTGAGGTTAAAAGAAGAATATTCTTCAACGGTCACCCTGACGCTGCATGGGAATGGCCTGTTAACTATAAGCTCGGCGGTGTAGGCTTTGAAGGCCACGCAATTATTTGCGGTATCGGTGCTGTTTATTACCTTGTAATTTCAATTATGTATTTTGTTAAATACGGTATTGGTTTTGCTGTGGTTGATACTTCATCAACACTTTTCAAAATGGCTCTTTGGGGACTTATTTTTGTTCCTTTCCTCATCGGTCTTTATTGGATGATGTCTCTTATAAACATCTGCCGCGTCCTAAGATAAGGCTCGTGTAGATCTAT
>JAIDVA010000113.1 GCA_029059925.1 Eubacterium sp.
TGCTAAGGTCTTTTTCTCGTTGTCCTTTTCTCTCTAAAATATTTTTAATTTTCCTATTGACTTTTTATAGCTGGTCTTTCGTTAAATTAGTAAGTGTTGGTCAAACAATCGTAGGGAACGATGCCCACATCGTTCCGTTTGTACACGTATGTGCATTCGCTGCGATGTTATTCCCCTGTCAGGGGAAATGTCACGCAGTGACAAAAGGGTTCACATCGCATCCTACGAACCACGTAATCTGCACCAACGTAGGGGCGCACAGTGTGCGCCCGCCAACATTATCGTTGTGCCCACGGGCGAACATTGTTCGCCCCTACGATAAATAATAATTTATGCTATTAACCGCCGAAGACACCATTATCTTCCTTATATAAGAAATGAACAAGTGCGCTGTAGCGTCTGCTTTTTTTATCATTTTCAACCATAAGCCTGATTGAATTCACATTACCAACAATAACGAGCAGCTGCTTTGCTCTTGTCAGTGCGGTATAAAAAAGATTTCTGTAAGCAAGCTTAGGCGGTGTATTTATTGTTGGCAGAACAACAGCATCAAATTCACTGCCCTGACTTTTATGCACAGTCATTGCATAGGCAAGCTCGATTTCCTTTGCATTTTCGATGCTGTACATTGCTTCCCTATCATCAAATTTTACATTGATTATATCATTTGCTTTATCAATACGGGTAAGTATGCCGATATCCCCATTAAACACACCTGTTCCATTATCGTCACTTTTAAACCAGGGAACGTCATAGTTATTTTTTATCTGCATAACCTTGTCACCCTCACGCAGTATGTATCCCCTGTTTCGTATCTCTGCCTTTTCTCTTGACGGTGGATTGAGCACCTCCTGCAAAAGTGCATTGATATTTTCAGTTCCTACCTCACCCTTTCGGCTCGGACACAGCACCTGAATATCAGATACACTGTCAAAACCGTAGCCTGCAGGAATTCTTCTTGTAACAAGATTCACAATTTTTCTTGGTGCGGTATATTTTGAATCCTCATTCAGAAGAAAGAAATCGGAATTAACATCTCTGTTATCAAGGATAGGCATTTCACCTGCAACAACCCTGTGTGCATTGGAGACAATCATACTTTCCATCGCCTGCCTGAAAATTTTATCTAGACTGATTACACCGATTAAATCACTTTTTATCAAATCGGCAAGCACATTGCCTGCACCGACAGGCGGAAGCTGATCCTTATCACCAACCATAATAAGTCGGCACGAAAGCGGCAGTGCATCAAGCAATGCCGCAAAAATGGTAACATCCACCATCGAAAGCTCATCAACAATCACGGCATCACATTCAAGCGGATTCCTCAAATTATGACAAAAGCTCGGCTCAGTTGCACCCTCACGGTATTCCACCTCAAGAAGTCTGTGAATTGTTTTGGCCTCATAGCCCGTCAGTTCACTCATTCTTTTAGCCGCACGACCCGTTGGCGCAGCGAGTGCAACATCAAGCCCCCTATTTTTCATAAGGGTGATTATGCCCTTCAC
>JAIDVA010000114.1 GCA_029059925.1 Eubacterium sp.
GAAAGGACAGATATCCGTAAGCACCATATCCTTAACCTCTTCATTGCGCTCTTTGATGCCAGCAGCTATACCGACACCGATTGCAACAGCTGTATCAGGCGAAATGGTAACAGATATTTCACGATGAAAAAGATTTTCAAGATATTTCTGCACGAGCAACATATGTGATGAACCGCCTATCAGAATAATATCCGTCAGATCGCCGGACATAACTCGGGCATCCTGCATGGCTTTTACAATCGGGATTTCTATTTTTTCAAAAATAGATGCAGTGATATCAAGCAGCTTTTGATTATCAAGAGCAAGGGTGTAAACCTCATTATTGAAATTGAGTACCATTGCAGCATCACTCTGTGTTGAAAGTGCAATTTTGCAAAGCTCTGCCTGTTTGATGATAATGGCTTTAATTTCATCAGGCAACGTGCCGTAATTAAGATTATTCGCTTTGCAAAAATACTCAGCAATCGTCTGATTAAAATTGTCACCGCCAAGATGATTATCACCTGCAACTGCAACAATTTCAATCACAGATTCAAAAATATCAACAATTGAAATATCAAGTGTACCCCCGCCGAAATCGAAAATAAGGAACATATCCTCATTATCCGTATCCTGCTTATATGCGAGTGCAGCAGCACTGGGCTCATTAATTATACGTTCAACCTTTAAGCCTGCAAGCTCACCTGCCAGCTTTGTAGCACTTCTGCCGTTATCATCAAAATAGGCAGGCACACTGATTACAGCCTCTTCGACAGGCTCACCAAGATAGAGCTCAGCATCCTCTTTGAGCTGACGCAGAATAAACGAAGAAAGCTCAGGTGGAGTAAGGCTTTTATTGCCAAGCGTAATTTCCTTATTCGTACCCATAAAGCATTTAAATGAGGCAGCCGTCAGGTCCGGATGTGATATAAGACGCTGTTTTGCAATTTTGCCTATTATGACACTTCCGTCATCGTCAAAACCAACAACGGAAGGAGTTAAAAATTCACCAAAGGAATTTGGTATAAGCTCACATCTGCCGTTTTTCCATACAGATGCAAGGCTGTTTGTTGTTCCTAAATCTATACCGATAATAGCCATTTGCTTCACCTTAAAATCAATTAAACTAATATAAGTTTAACATTAAATATGATTGTTGTAAATAAATTATTGTTTATCTCTTTTGATTTTGAAATCGATACATAATTTCAGGCATAATACTCTCAGGTGCTATTCCTGTAGAGTTTAGAGTTATCAAAACAATCTGGTGCCCTAACTTTTTATTTGCCATAACAGTTTTCTTTTTTATAAACGACATATTACTAAGATATTTTTCTTCGTCCTTTATCTGTAATTCTATAAACTTATTCCCCTGCTGTGAACCAATATATATACGTTCTATATCATCCCACGGAATAAAACCAACAGAAATTGCAGAGGTATGATCCGTTATTCCTTTATCATTGACTACCAATATAGGCTTTTTACGTTTAATTCTTTTGGCAAAATAAACTGCCCCGTATCCCATAAAAATGGTGCCAAATAATAATATTAATTTAAAAATGATTGTTATGATTATGTTACTTGTCAGAAAAGAAGCCATATAATAATCTGTATTAAGCTTGCTGAAGTCAACCATAAAACCTGTAAAACACACAGCTGTCATCATTATACTGAGCATTGTATAAACAACTGCGCCTTTTTGATTTTGATATATTACAAATTCATTATTTTCAATCATAGTTTCTCCTTTAAATCGCGAACATATCGTATCAAGCTTTCTTTATCATTAGGCAAGTCATTTTCAATAACCTTATCAAGGAGAATATTCAGAACAGTACCGACTTGTTTGCCCTTAAGGCCAAAGGACATTATATCATTTCCATTCACTGCCAAGTCCTTAACAGCAAACGGCTCACCTTCTTCTATAATTTCATCAAGGGTACTTTGCGTTACATCAAGGTTTTTCAGCTCTTCCGCTGTCATTTGGGGATTTTGTGCCAGCTTGTCGGCACGTTTAACCTCAATTAAATCACGCAATCTGTCCTCACCGGCTTTTGTCAGCCATTTTTTTATCTTCTTTTTATCAGTACCAATGTGCATATCGTGAATCGGGACAAGGTACATTACTCTGTCATATATTTCGTTAGACACTTTGAGACGTTTAAGTGCATTCTCCGTATATTCTGCACTGATTTTCTGATGGCCCTTAAAATGGTCCGCACCATTTTCATCTGTAGTTTTGGCAAACGCCTTGCCAATATCGTGAAAAAGCATTGTAAGGCGCAGTGCCAAATCCTTTGGCGATTGTTCAACTGCTTTGCAGGTATGCTGCCAAACATCATAGATATGCCATTTGGTATTTTGAGCAACATTAAATATAGGCTCAAGCTCTGGAATAACGACTGCTATTATATCCCTGTACTCAACAAGTATATTAAATACACTATCACCCATTAAAAGCTTAGAAAGCTCGGTAAATATACGTTCGGCAGAGACATTTTTCAAAAGCTCTTTATTATCAAAAATTGCCTTTTTCGTGTCAGGCTCAATATCAAAGGAAAGCACGGATGCAAAGCGGATTGCTCTCATAATTCTGAGTGCATCCTCCTTAAAGCGTTTATCTGCATCACCGACTGCACGGATTATTTTATGTTTAATATCATCTCTTCCGCCAAAAAGGTCAACAAAGCCTGCATTTTCGCTATAGGCAATTGTATTTATGGTAAAATCCCTGCGTGACAAGTCCTCTTTAATATCGGTTACAAATTCAACATTTTCCGGGTGACGGCTGTCCTTATAATCACCGTCTGTTCTGTAGGTTGTCACCTCGAAAGCAGCACCGTCAACAAGGGCAGTAACCGTAC
>JAIDVA010000115.1 GCA_029059925.1 Eubacterium sp.
ATCACCTTTATGAGAATAACATTTTGTATTATGCCTGTCAAGCATAATGTGTTATACAATATAAGTATTTGTAATTTTATTTCATTCGTCATAAAATAGATTCAGAAAACAAATCAGCAGGAGACATTATGACTTACAGTGAAAATGAAGCAGCGTTAAGGCAAAATCTTATAGATGCAGGCTGCAATAAGAAGCAGTCAGATGAATTAATGAATATGATTCAGAATTGTGAAATCAAACGCTGTATTAAGGAGCTGTCAAAGCATAGATGTCAATTGCTTGATAGTCTGCATAAACATCAAAAATGTATTGATTGTCTGGACTATCTGGTTTATATGCTTGAAAGGGAGAATACATATGAGTAAAAATGTTCTGATTATTTCAACAAGCCTTAGAAATGGAGGCAATTCACAAACACTGGCAAAAAAATTTGCTGATGGTGCAGCCGAGGCAGGCAATCGTGTCGAAATGATTTCTTTGGTTGACAAAACAATCCATTTTTGTAAGGGATGTCTTGCTTGTCAAAAGCTTCAACAATGCGTGATTCGTGACGATTCAAATGAAATTGTAGAAAAAATGAAGAATGCAGATGTTATTTGCTTTGCTACCCCTATTTATTACTATGAAATGAGCGGACAGATGAAAACGCTGCTTGACAGAGCGAATCCGCTCTATGCAAGTGATTATAAATTCAAAGATATTTATTTCCTTTCATCTGCTGCGGAGGATGAAGAGGGTGTTGACGAAAAAGCATTAAACGGCTTGCAGGGCTGGATTGATTGCTTCGAGAAGGCAGAGCTTAAAGACAGTGTATTCGCAGGCGGTGTTAATGATATTGGTGATATTAAGGACCACAGTGCACTCAATTTGGCCTTTGAATTAGGGGAACGAGTATGAAGAAAGCAGGTGGCTTTTTGATGGCTGTAATTATGCTGTCGGTTTTTTCAGGATGTCGGAATAATGACGAAATCGATTCAACGTTAGGTGAAACTTCTGCTGCTCAGACAGCCGTAACGCAAGAGCATGTGCATAATGAGGTTTTGACACAAGATGAAGAAGCTATGTACAGTATAATTTTAAAATTCAATGATAATTCGTATTTGGCAAGGCTGTATAAAAATGAATCTACGGATGAATTCATGCGTGAATTGCCGCTTACATTGAATATGCATGAATTGAACGGCAACGAAAAATATAATTATCTTGATTTTACATTACCTGTCTATTCTGAAAATACAGAGAATATAGAATCAGGGGATATTATGCTGTATGGTGATAACTGTCTTGTGGTATTTTACGAAAGCTTTCGCACTTCGTACAGCTACACAAGACTTGGTTATATTGAAAATACACAAGATTTTGTTAACGCCTTAGGTGACGGCAATATAACAATAACGATTGATGTAAAGGAATGAATGATTATGAAAAAACAAACAGCAGGAAGAGATTCTTTGGGTGATTTTGCACCGAAGTTTGCACAGCTTAATGATGATGTGCTTTTCGGTGAGGTGTGGTCAAGGGAGGATAAATTATCCTTAAGAGACAGGTCACTTGTGACAATCTGTGTTTTTATGGGTAAGGGCCTGGCAGATTCGTCACTGAAGCATCATCTTGAAAATGCAAGAAAAAATGGTATTACGAAAGACGAAATGGCGGAAATCATAACGCATGCAGCCTTTTATGCAGGCTGGCCTAACGCGTGGGCTGTATTTAAGCTGGCGAAAGAGGTTTATGCCGAGGATAACTGTATCGGTGAGCACGGCGGTATGTTTGGTATGGGTGAGCCTAATACTGCATATGCAAAGTATTTTACAGGTGCATCATATTTAAAGCCTCTTACAAATCCTGATACAGATAATCTGTTTTTGGCTAATGTTACCTTTGAGCCGGGCTGCCGTAATAACTGGCATATTCATAAGGCTGAAAAGGGCGGAGGACAAATCCTTATTTGTGTTGAGGGTAACGGCTGGTATCAGGAGTTCGGCAAAGAAGCACAAGCGCTTAAAGCAGGAGATATTGTTGCTATACCGCCCAATGTTAAGCATTGGCATGGTGCCGCAAGTGACAGCTGGTTCAGTCATATTGCAGTTGAGGTTGCAGGAGAAAATACATCAAACGAGTGGTGTGAGCCTGTAACAGATGAAGAATATAATAATTTATAATTGACCCAAGGAGGTAATTTTAATGACTGAAGAAAAACTTAGTTTAGTACAGGAATGGGATAAAACCTTTCCCGAAAGTGAAAATGTTAATCACAGAAAAGTAACCTTCCGCAATCGTTATGGCATAACATTGGCGGCAGATTTGTATGAACCTAAAAATATACAAGGCAAGCTTCCGGCAATTGCAGTTTGTGGTCCGTTCGGTGCGGTTAAGGAGCAATGCTCAGGCCTATATGCCCAGACAATGGCTGAAAAAGGCTTTTTAACAATTGCCTTTGACCCCTCTTTTACAGGTGAGAGCGGTGGATATCCAAGATATGTTGCATCACCTGATATTAACACGGAGGATTTTCAGGCAGCAGTTGACTTTTTATCAGTTCTGGATACTGTTGATGCCGAAAAAATCGGTGTTATAGGCATTTGCGGCTGGGGCGGTATGGCACTTAACGCTGCTGCACTCGACACAAGAATTAAGGCAACGGTTGCATCTACCATGTATGATATGTCACGTGTTAATGCAAACGGTTACTTTGATTCTGAGGATAATGAGGATATCCGTTATGAAAAGAAAAAGATGATGAATTCCCAGCGTATTGCTGATTATAAAAACGGTAAATACGCAAGGGGCGGCGGAGTTGTTGACCCTCTCCCTGAGGATGCACCGTTTTTTGTAAAGGATTATTATGATTATTACAAAACAGAACGTGGTTATCACACAAGATCGCTCAATTCAAATGATGGCTGGAATATTACCTCCTCGCTTTCGTTTATGAATATGCCTATTCTGCAATACAGCGATGAAATAAGAAGCGCTGTGCTGCTGATTCACGGTGAAAAAGCACATTCCTGTTATTTCAGCAAGGATGCTTATAAAAAACTTAAGGGAGATAATAAAGAGCTTATGCTTATCCCGAACGCTGTTCATACCGATTTGTATGACAGGACAGATGTTATACCTTTTGATAGAATAGCAGACTTTTTTAATAATAATTTTTAAGAATATAATAAAACCTCACTGTTACTGAATTCAGCAGCAGTGCGGTTTTCTATTCATTGCCTAAGTATCTTTTGGGGATTAGATTTGCTTTCATAAGTGCAAAAACGATTGTAGGAATTAATACAAGCTGAATGATAACTCCCGGCAGCGCAGTTACGAAATAAGAGGTTGCCCATGCCGTAATGGTAATTTCACCTCGTGCGAAAATCAGCGCTTTTGCAATTCCTGCAATGATTCTTCCTGCAAGCATTGCTGTTACAAGGCTGATATAAAGGTCTGCATATGTGCTTTTAGTAAATATGAATTTAATCATTATTCCTGCAATAAGACCGTATACAGCACATTCAAGCATCATTGGCGGAAGTATTGGAGAAGGCGGCATTCCTGTAAACAGGCTTGAAAGCAATGGTCCTGCAAGTCCGCAAATCAGTCCGTACTGCCAGCCGCATGCAAGTCCGCAAAGCAAAACCGGAATGTGCATAGGGCAATAGATTGAGCCTGCATTTGGTATTGCGTGAAAGGCTTGCGGCAGTACAACGCAAAGTGCAATACATACAGCTGTGATAATTGATTTTTTTACAGCAGACATTTTGTCAATATTTTTCATATATCCTCCCTCAGCAGTGTTATATACTGCCGAATTCATTATTTTGGTAAAATATATCATACCATTAACTCTATAACAAGCCCCCGTGGGGGATATTTCTTCAGCTTTTTTATGAATTATCCCCCACGGGGGCTTGTTTTGAAATGGGTGTTCATGTAATATATTTGTCGTTATTATATGATTTACATAATGAGGTGGAATTGTGGACTTTATTACTGCTGAAAACTTAATACATTCTTATGCTTTTGCCGGCAGTAAGCATCGTTCACTCGATGAGATTTCACTTTTCGTCAAAAAAGGTGAATTTATTACAATCCTTGGTAAAAATGGCTGTGGAAAAACAACACTCGCAAGGCATCTGAATGCATTGCTTCCGGTTCAGAGCGGTACACTTACTGTTGCAGGACTTGATGTATCGGATAAAAATAATATATGGGCAGTGCGCGGTAAATGTGCAATGGTTTTTCAAAATCCCGACAATCAGTTTGTGTCATCCTTGATTGAAGAGGATTTGTCCTTCGGTCCAAGAAATTTCGGAGTGCCTGAGGAGGAAATTGCCGAAAGAATAAAATGGGCTTTATCAGCTGTTGGTATGAGCGGCTTTGAAAAACATTCGCCGCATATGCTTTCGGGCGGGCAAAAACAGCGAATTGCTATTGCAGGTGTTCTTGCCATAAAGCCTGATATCATCATATTTGATGAGGTTACAGCTATGCTTGACCCGATAGGCAGGGAAGAGGTGCTTTCTGCTATTAAGTCTCTTCATGCTCAGGGTCATACAATCATTATGATTTCACATTATATTGAAGAGGCTGTATTTTCCGATACGGTTGTGATAATGAACAGCGGTAAAATCGCAGCAAAGGGTACGCCTGAAAATATTCTGACAGATACGCGGCTGCTCGAAGGTGCGGGCTTGAGCGTACCTATGCCTGTAAAAATTTATTATGACCTTTTAGAAAGAGGAATAAGGCTTAACAGCTGCCCTTTAACAAATGAAGAACTGGTGGGTGAATTATGTCGATTGAGTTAAAATCAGTATCATACACCTATGCACCGAATACAGCATATTTCTCACAGGCGCTTGATAATGTCAGTCTTACAATACATGACGGTGAATTTGTCGGCATAATGGGCAAAACAGGCTGTGGCAAATCAACTCTTATTCAGCTTATGGATGGTTTGCTTAAGCCATCACAGGGGAATGTTTTGTTTGACGGACAGGATATAAATTTGAAAAAATTCGACCGCAGAATTTTAAGACAGAGCATTGCTGTTGTATTTCAATTTCCTGATTATCAGCTTTTTGAAACAACCGTCGAGCGTGATATTGCCTTTGCACTGAAACACGCACGTTTGTCTAAATCAGAAGTCAAGGAAAGAGTGATTGATGCACTCGGTGCAGTTGGCTTTGATTATAATATTGTTAAGGATAAGTCACCGCTCAGCTTTTCAGGCGGTGAAAAAAGAAAACTTGCTATTGCCGGTGCATTAGCTGTAAAACCGAAATATCTTATTTTCGATGAGCCGATAGCAGGTCTTGATCCTGTGGGCAGAGAAGCATTTTTGCAGCTTATTGATAATCTGAATCTAAATGGTACAGCGATTATTATGATTTCACATAATGCGGATGCACTGGCAGAGCACGCATCACGCATAGTACTTATGGATAATGGCAAAGTTGTACGTGACGGAAAAACTGCAGAAGTTCTCAGTGATTATATGTTCCTGCGTGCAAGCGGTGCAGCAACAGGACAAATAAGCAATATTTCCCGTCTGCTTTGCGAAAAGGGTATTAACATACCGAAAGATACTGTTAAATATAATCAGCTGCTTGATGAGCTGTGCAGAATTTATGGGAGGGATGGAATATGAAGCATCTTCCCAGTGGTATGTATCAACAGGGGGATTCTGTTATACACAGGCTTGATGCAACAATAAAAATGATTTTGCTGATGATTCTTTTTGCTGCGGCCATTGCGGCAGATTCGATTATTGGCTATGTGCTTATTATTGCTTTTACAGCAATAATAGCAATTCTGTCGCGTATCGGTATTCATGCCGCTCTTGGCAGTATAAGAAGAATGATATGGTTCTTTATTGTTATTTTTCTGATGAATCTGTGTTTTTATCAGACAGATCATGCTTGGTTCAGCTTTTGGATTTTCAATCCGTCGTATGACGGGATGATGCAGGGGGTAACGGTTATTGTAAGAGTTGCAGTGTTTTTGGTTTTGTGTAATGTACTGAACTCCTCCACACCTCCTGTTGAAATTACAAATGCGATAGAGAATATTATATCACCTCTAAGATTTATCAAAGTGCCTACACATCAGATAGCACTTATATTTTCTGTGGCGATACAGTTTGTCCCCACACTTTTTGAAGAAGCTGATATGATTTATAAGGCACAGCTTGCAAGGGGAGCACGCTTTGACAGCCACAGCCTGATTGATAAGGCAAAGGCAGTTTTGCCTATGATTGTGCCGATATTTATATCTGCCTTCAGGCGTGCTGACGAGCTTTCTCTCGCTATGGAGGCAAGGGGATACCGTGTTGATGTTAGCAGTGTGAGAAAAAGAAGCGTGCATTTTGGAATGATGGAATTGCTGTCGTTTATTATATGTACAGCACTTTGTGTGATACAAATTGCTGTATTTTAGTATGAAATAATGATTTTGATAAGGAAAACAAATATGAATAAACAGGATGTTATTGATTTTTTCGATG
Organism: Eubacterium sp.; assembly: GCA_029059925.1. Taxonomy (GTDB): domain Bacteria; phylum Bacillota; class Clostridia; order Oscillospirales; family Acutalibacteraceae; genus Eubacterium_R. The sequence goes on from JAIDVA010000115.1 coordinate 6,497, forward strand.
AATGTGCCGAGCATTGGGACGAGCATATGATTAAAAATGAGGATATTATTAATAAAATTCTTGATAACGCAGAAGTAGCTGATGGTAAGCGGATTCTGGATGTTGCCTGCGGTACAGGTGTGCTTTTTGACGATTATTTAAAAAGAAATGTCGGCTCGGTTACAGGTGTTGATATTTCACCTAAAATGGCACAGCTTGCCAAAAACAAATTTACTCAGGATAACATCAACGTTATCTGCGGTGATGTTGAAAATATGGTTTGTAAGGAGCTGTTTGACTGCATAGTTGTTTACAATGCTTTTCCTCATTTTCCTGACCCGGATGCTTTGATAAAAAGGTTATCATCAATGCTGAAAAATGGCGGAGTGTTAACTGTTGCTCATGGTATGAGCAGGAAAATGCTTGATAAACATCATTCAGGCTCAGCAAGCAAGGTCTCAAACAGGCTTATGAGTGAGGATGAACTGGCTGACATATTCGGTAGATATCTTAAGGTTACAGTAAAAATATCTGATGATAATATGTATCAGGTTGCCGGAATAAAAGAATAGCTTTTTAAATTGATTATTTGTGTCAGATATGCTATTATTAAAATGGCACTGTCCGAAATAATTAATTGAGGATGATTTTTATATCATCCAAATATGGGAGTAAAAATTATGAAAAACAGCGTACACCGAAAGCAGCACACAGAATTTAGCATTTACGAAGAAAACAAGCTGGAAGCAAGGAGCTATTTCATTCCGTTTTCG
>JAIDVA010000116.1 GCA_029059925.1 Eubacterium sp.
GAACAATTGTTGGAACTATTACAAGCTCACTAAGCGGATAACGCCTTTTGGTTATATTTTTAATATCCTCAATTGCTGCACCGATATTTGACGTTGCTATACCGATTTTTCGAGGGTACTTCGGAAGCGTTTTTTTGTATATATCATCAAAAAGGCCTTCCTTGCCGAGTTTTTCCTTAAGTTGTTCAAAAGCTAAACTCAAAGCCCCAATCCCGTCAGGCTGCATATCCTCAGCATAAAGCTGATAAACACCATCCCTGTCATAAACAGAAATACGACCGCGGCAGATGACCCGCATCCCATCCTCAGGTACGAATTTAAGCCTCTGCGCGTATGAGCAAAACATAACTGCTTTAAGCTGTGATGAATCATCCTTCAATGTAAAATACATATGACCGCTTCGGTAATAGTGCTTAAAATTACTTATTTCGCCGACCACAAAAATATTTTTAAGTGGTGTGCTTTCATCAAGTAATGCTTTAATATAGGTATTTACTTGTGTAACGGTTACTGCATTATTCATATTTATCTTTCAAATATGCGTATATTGCAATGCCGCAGGCATTGTCACAGCTGTAAGCAGGATGGGCAAAATACGCATTATTATATTTACTCATGATATTTGTTTTTATAAGAGTATTTGACATAACACCGCCTGCATATATTATCGGGATATTGTCGTATTTGGTAATTAGATTTTCAGTCATTTTATCTATTGTGCAGGATATTGAGCTAAGGACAAATTTTGATATATCCTCATTGCCTTCACCCTTATCAAGCATAGCTTTTGCTTTATTCTCAATACCTGATAATGAGCAATCCATACCAATCATACTCGGCTTAATATTAAATTTTTTGCTTGACTTCTGCGAAAGCTCATCAAGCTTTTTACCGCACGGAAAGGTATAGCCCATCATGACGCCGGCTCGGTCTATAGCTTGTCCGGCTTTTAAATCCGTGCTCTGTGCAATGACTGTCGCTTTAATGATTTCTTTTGAATCGGGTTCCACAAGCAGTGCTTCGGTTGTGCCGCCGCTTACGTGAAAAGCAATAAATTGGTCATTAATAAAATCAAGCTTTCCGACAGAATAAAGTGCGGCAAGAATATGTCCAACCTGATGAGAGGTTTCATAAAGTCTGGCACCTGTAATACTGCTTGCACACACAGCATTGTTTTTTCCGACAAGAAAGCACGGCATATAGCTGCCATCAATATTTCTCGGCCTTGTGCTGACAGCAACTGCCCGGACATCCTTAATTTTGTTTTTTACGTCATTCAATAATACAGGCATATTTACGATATGCTGAAATACAGCATCACTCTGTCTTAAACCACGCTCTCCGTTTTTAACAGATAAAAGCTGTCTTGCTTGATATATATTTTCACCATCAAACAAAGCAACAGAGGTTGTATAGTTACTTGTGTCAAAGCCAAGATACATTTTACTGACTCCTTGACACAGCACCCAAAATGCCGTTTATATAAGATGCATCATCAGTGCTTGCGTATTTTTTAGCAAGTTCTACAGCCTCGTTGATAGCAACATTTTCCGGAACACTTTCAACATATTTCATTTCATAAAGTGCGACATATAAAATTGCAAGCGTAACCTTTGGCAGACGTGAAATTCGCCATGATTTTGAATATGTATTTATAATTTCATTAATCTCGTCAAGCTTGTCCTTAATACCTGCTGATACCTCGATTGCATATTCACAAACCGGCTCAACATTTTCGGAATAGAGCTCAATAAGCTCATCAAGATTGTCATTTATCTCAAATAAATTTTCAAATGTGAGAAAAAAAGCCTGTTCTCTCATCTCGTTTCTTTTCATATAATTCTCCTAAAAAATAATGCCGACAAAATATTTTATTGTCGGCATTTCTTGGTTAATCTTTAGTTTCACAAGGTTCCTGCTTTTCAGGTTTATCAAAATCAATTCCTGCCACAATTACATTTACTTTATTAACAAGCTTACCGGTCATATTCTGAATAGATTCCTTAACAGCTGACTGAACTTCGGTTGCAACTGTTTGGAACTTTTTGCCCGGTGCAAGGTTAACGTAAATACTTATGTTGAAATCGTCACCATCCTGCATCATTCTTACAGGGCTCATTACCTTTAAACTTCTCTGCTTAATAGTGTTGACAACATCAACCGGTCCTGTGCAAAAGGAGGATATACCGTCAACATCCTTTGCAGCATTTATGGCTATTGAAGATACTACTTCGTTTGAAATAACAAGCTCACCCATAGAGCTTTTTGATAAAATCTCCATATATAACCCTCCTTATTTTTTTCACATTATAACATATAATGAATAAATATACAAGACAAATATGCAAGATTAATTTGATTGAATTATTGTAACATCCTCATAAGAGCAGCCAAGTTGGCTTGTTGCAATTTCTTTAATCTGGAGAATAACGGTATCACTTAAATCCTCAACGTCAACTATTATATCTACCTTGTTTGAATTTTCATTGATAACAGCAATGCAGTTGTTAACTCCTTTTGCAGTTACCAGCGTCTCGATTTTATTTTCAATATTGATCATATCTGAGATTTGGGAAATTTTTTCTGAAGCTTCTTTTTTTGCATCTTCACTTTCTCCTGCAGTATCAATTACTTTTTGCAGTTTTTCAAGACTCTCATCTCTTGCTGACTGTCTGTCAACGCGGGCTGATGAAAAATATTGATTCTCAGTTGTAGGCTCAGTTGTTGCATCAACATAGGTAGCCTCCCCGAGTATTTTCTCTTTTGCTGATGAAATTGTACTTACCTTGTTTGATAAATCGCTGTTTTCCCAATACCAGTTGCCCATTACTCCCACAGCAAGAAGCAGAACAAAGCAGGATATAGCAAGCTTTGTTTTTTTAGATTTTTTCTTTTCAAGTTCATTGTCTGTTAACACAGGCTTATTGTTTTTTTCTTCTTTGCTTATTTTATTTTTGCTCATTTTTATCACCTTTATGATTTTATTTTTGAAACAGATACTCTGTTTGTTGGTATATTGAAAAGAGAGGTTACGGCTTGAATTATTTTTTCCTTAACTGCAATGTTGTCACCACCCGTGCAGACAACCGTAACGCCCTGTACTTTCGGCAAATATTCTTTTATAAGCACAGGCGTCTCCCCTTTTTCGGAATCATAAAAAACATATTCATCCTTTTGATTTATTGAATCGTTATCATTTTTAAATTCTACATCGGTTGCGTATACACTTTCTGTTGTATTTTCAAGTGTTATCATAACATGACATTCCCCTACGCCGTCGATAGCAGTTATGAGATTTTTTAATTTGCTTTCTAGCTGATCTGTATATTCCTCATAGCTTATCTTATCATTGCTAACCTCCTGCTTTTTATTGTCCTTGCCAAGCATATCGGAGGCAAATATAAGCACAATACCGATAAGCCCCACGGCAACAATTATTTTAATTTTTTTGCTGTCACCTGAAATGAATGACATGAGACCGTCTTTTATTTTATTCACCGACATAATACACCTCTGCTATAATTCCTGCACTGTCAAACAGATAATTTTTTACCTCTTGCTTATCATAACTGCTTGGTATTGATATTTTAATGCTGTTTATATAAATTTCATTTTCTTTAAGACTGATATTGTTTTTGACTGAGCAGGAGGTGTATCCTCCCTCTTCAAGTATTTTTTCAATCTGTATTTCTGCCGCTGATTCATAAGCTTCGCGCTCTGCCGCTTCAATTTCGCCGGTATTGAACTCGGGAAATGTAATATCAATCTTATCACTTTTCAGCGGATAGATAAATGACAAGAAAATGAAGGTTGCAAGTATGATTTTGAAAAATCTGCCCATATTGCCTTTGGGTGTAAGCAGTGAAAATACAACTGAAATTATGAGTGTTATACAAATTGTAAAAGTCCATTCTTTTATAAAATCCATTTAATTCACCGATTTTGCAGCAATAAGAATACCTATCGAAATTATTGTTGTAACCATTGTAAGTATAAGCAGCACATCAATAATCAGAAGTGCATCTTTAAAAGCTCCAACTGCCTTTACAGCTGCGGTGTCACCGAATATCTCACCACAGCTGCCTGCTAAAGATAATATCAGTCTCCACAAATTAACCTCAATAAGAGAAGGAAGAAAGATAGATACAACTGCAATTATACCTACAACGCCGACACTTGTTTTTATAAGACTTGAATAGCTCTGGATTGACAGCAAGCCCTCACTGATTGAGCTTCCTATTACAGGAACTACTGAATTAATCGCAAATCGTACAGACCTTAGTCCAAGGGCATCAGCTCTTGAGGCAACGGCGGTTTTTACGGAAAGTATTGATACAAATATAGCTGATACGGATGATATCGCAGTTGTTATGGTCTTTTTCATCATTGCTATTGTTCCACTCAGATTAAGCTCCTGTCTGAGTCCCGAACATATTCCCAGTGCTAAGAAGCAATTTGTTATAGGAATAAATATAGCTTCGGAAATATAATTAAGCGCCTGTGCTAAAATCAACAGGGTTGTATTTACGGAAAATGATGTCATTCCGGATCCGGATGCTGCGACAATAACGCAGAATGCAGGAAAAAACGCGAATGAAAAGTTTGAACAAAGTTTAATTGCTGAACAGCATAGTCCGATACAGTCTGTTAAATTATATGTAAGAAAAATGCAGATAATTAATATTGATGCTGTTGAAAATGTTGATGAAATATCACTGCTGCTAAGCTCTGTACTGAATGATCTGAAGAATGAAGTTAAGAGGATGAAAACAATTACGGTCAATCCTGCCTTCAGCGGTCCGTCAGACTGTTTTGTAACAATGCTCCATATATGCTCAAAAACACTCTTAACAGATATTCCGCTTAGGTTATCGTAGTTGAAATCAAGGATTCCGAGTGAATCCAAAAAATCAGTAGTTTCATCATCCAGTTGATCGAAAGCACTGATATCAAAGGTATTAAGGTATTTATTGTATTCGTCATACTCATCTGCAAAACAAACAGACGGTATAAGCAGAAAGAGTGCTAAAAATATTAAAAATCTTTTCATTTCAAAAGTCCTATTATTATATTTATTACCGACTCAAAAAGCGGCAGCGTCATTATTAAAATTATTACTTTTGATGCAATTTCGGTTTGTGATGCAAGCGCGTTTTCGCCTGCGTCACGGCACAAATCGACTACAAATTGCGATATAAGGGAAATACCCAATATTTTCATCATTAAGGATACATATGAATTTACATTCCCTATTCCTGATGACAGTGAATATATTTTTTCAAATACATAAAAAAAATCTTCAGCTACATAAATGAACAGAATTATTGCGCAGGCAATCGTAAGAATCAAGGCAAATTCTCTTTTTACGTCTTTCAGAAAAATTATCAGCAAAAGAGAAATAAGCACTATAACTGCAAGCTTAATCATAAATCAAACAACGACTTTACTGTTGAAAACAGGTCGCTGATTTCAGGTACAAGCATCATCAACACAACAATCACTCCGGCAAGTGTTGTAAGCATTGCCTGTTCTTCCCTGCCGCTTCTGATCAGCACCGTATTTAAAACTGCGACAATAATTCCGATTGCCGCTATTTTAAAAATAAAATCAACTTCCATTAATTTCCATAGCCTTTCTGCCCACAAAAGAGCATTTAAAATTCATACCATATATTAACCTTGTTGGGCAGACAAGGCTTATAATGGAAAATTTGGTCATCTTCAAATGATGCACCTTTGCACATTTAAAGGATAATACAATCTGTGAAAGTGTGATTTTCACACTTTCTTCCTATATAAGCAGAACTGAAATTAAAACACCCGAAAACAATCCAAATACAAGATATAATTTGTAATGGCTGTTGTAATATTCCTGATATTCCTGCTTTAACATTTTAAAATATCCTATGTATTGGTTTATATAGCTGAGCTGACAGTCAAGATCATATTTGCCCACAGTATTAAAGAGCATTTTGGATCTGTCGTTTTCTGCCGGTGATAAGGGACAGTTTTCATCAAGCAGTTCAAAATCAAAATTCTTTAGCCTGTCATCATTCTTCAATTCACTCATAATTTCATCAGTCTCAGGCGAGGTGCTGCTGAGCATCAGCTGCATTTTCTGAGCAATATAGATTAAGCTGTCAATGTAACTTAACTGTTTCTTCTTAAATTTCACCGCCATTAAACCAAGGGAGGATGAAAAAAGGATTATCATTATCATTCCTGCTGTTTTCAATTTGCTCCGACCTCAAATCAATGATTTCAAATTCATCTGTAAATGATTTTAGTAAAACAATATAATCAAATTCACCTGTAGCAATCAGTTCGTTAACAATGTGATTTCGTAAAAGTTCCTTTTCGCTTTTCATATGTACTGACACTGCAAAGCTGATTCCGGTTGAAAAGCCATATCTAATTGCATTAAGCTCGTTGATATTTCCGATTTCATCACATACTATAATGTCAGGTGAAAGCGTACGCGTCGCAATTTCAATTCCTTTTGCTTTTTCATAGCCTGTTAAAACATCTGTGTTAATTCCGATATCAAATCCGCTTGCAATTTCACATCTTTCATCAACTATACTTACCTTTCTGTATTTGCCAGCAAATCCGCTTGACAGCAATTTTGAAAAATCACGTAAAAATGTTGTTTTTCCGGACAAAACTGCACCGGCAACAATTATGCTTGGTGTGCTTTGTGTATAAAGAAGATTGAGAATTTTTCTTGAGCAGTCTTTGTATTCTTTTGCAATTCTTATATTGATTGAATTAATATCCTTCACTGAGCTTATGCTATTATCTTTATAAACAGCTGTTGAAGATATGCCAACACGTGAACCGTTTTTGCTTGTGATATAACCGTCAATCATTGTGTGCATATTCGTGTGATAAGAACGATTGCAGAGCCTGTCTGTTATAAAATCAAAGCTTTCGTCATCAATTATGATTGTATTAACAGAAAAGCTATTAACAAGTTTGCCTCCTATACTGATAAAATATGGGACGGCTTTAAGATAAATAATAATTGGTTTATTTCTTCTTAATCTTATTTCTGTGATTAAATTTAAAGTATTTTTGTCAAAACTGTTAAATATATCACTGAGATGCTTTGGCATCAGTGAAATAAAATATGTGATATTGTCCAACAAATCACCTCGCTAAAATCTATGCAGCAAATATGCTCAATATCACAAAAAATATTATATTGAAGATTCGAAGAATATGTGATATTATAT
>JAIDVA010000117.1 GCA_029059925.1 Eubacterium sp.
CGTAATCAAAATGTCAAGATTAAGGCAGGGAAATGATTACCGAGATCTGCAACTGCAAAATTGGTGCGCAATGCATATAATGTATTTCATTGATTAGATGGTGATATTATGCAGGTTAAATTCAATGAAAACAATATAGCTTATGTAGTCTTTCACAAATGGGATTATGGGCAGGAGCTGAGCTTTGACAGTGTGCCTGATAACAGTGAAGTGCATTTCCCGGTAAGAGACAGCGACGATGCGGTAAAAGTAAAGGTTGTAAATAATAAATGCAGTATACCGAATTCGACACTGACACTTGATTTAAGTTCGTTTGATGCGTGGCTCTATGTTGATTACGGCGAGCAGGGCAGAACAAAGAAAACAATTCATTTTACATTGAATCAAAGACCTAAGCCGGAAGGGCATATCTACAATTTTGAAGAGGATAAGATCCTTGATTTCAACAATAAGCTTGATAAATTTCAAGGTGCAGAAAATACAGGCAAAACGTTTATTGTTGATGATGAAGGTAATGCCCGAATCGGTGATATGCCTAAATTTGCAGTCGACTGCAAATTATCCGAAACCAGCAACAATCCTATCGCAAACAGTGCCGTAGCAAAGGTGCTCTCAGGTGGCAGGCTTGTCGGTATTGAAATGGTGTATGACTATGAAAGCTTTATGGATTTCTATGTAAAGTTTGTTGATTTTGAAAGCGGTGAGCTTCTCATTGCCGAGGATGAATACTTCGTTGTGCTGGCAATTGATGACATCTATGACGAAAGCGGAGAGTACAATGACACCTCAACTATTCTTGAAGGGGGTATATACATCTGGGGCGGCTCGTTTGATTTCACAATCGGTACTGTAACCGAAAGTGACCTTTCACGTGAGCTTTCTCCCTTGAGAGAGGCTGTTAATCGGAATAATGCGTCCATACAGAGCATCAGCAGAGAAATAAAAACCCTGCCCACAAATGAGACTCTTGAGCAGCTGCAAAACGTCATTACATTGCCCGAGAAACATATCAAGGATGCTGCTCATATACTCAGAGCACCGGGTGTTTATATTGTTGACTGTGAAACGACTGAGATTGTGATAGGCAGTACAAAAAAGCATTTAATTACAATGAGCAAGGGCGAAATCATTATGGTCTCCCTAAACTATATTGAAGGTACACCCGTACGCCCTGCTGTTGCTTTCACAAAGCAGGGAATAAAACACTTTCCCAATCTCAATGCGGATGACTTTGAAAATTTAAGGTGCTTAACGAACAAAGAAACCGAAAAGCTTGTTGATGACAAGCTGGCAGAGTTTGAGCAAAGCTCAATACCTCAGATAACTGTCAACGAAACAACTGCAGCAATTCAGCCGAATGTGTATTACTGCTTTGGCGAAGTTGAATCACTCAGCATAGAATTTGGACCTGAAAAAGCAGATTGTGTCAATGAATATATGTTTGAGTTTATCAGCGGCAGCACACCGACAAATCTGATGTTACCTGCAGATATCAAATGGGCAACAGAGATCGACGTTTCGGCAAACAAAAAGTATCAAGTCAGCATTGTTAACAATGTCGGCTTAATGGCAGGTGTTGATGTATGAGTATGTTAAGACGAAGATTGATGATGCGCACCGCAAAGCCGTATATAGAGCTTGAGTATATTGAAAGCACAGGTACGCAGTATATTGATACCGGCTTTTATCCCAGTCCGAATACGATTATACAAATGGATTTGAAATTCAGTGGAAATTTTAGCCCGAGTAATGGTGTTGGTGCTGTATTAGGAACAAGAGATACCAACGAACGAATGAGCTGTAATTTCGAAGGAATGAATAGCCAAAGTCGAGAAATGTTTTTTTGGATAGGTCTCGCCACAACACCTGTGTGCTCATTGAATTGGTTGCCTGTAGACCAAAGAAATACACTTGTTTTTCAAAATGGAAAAGCTGTATATGGTACACATTCGATTAATGTATCAACATTTAAAAGTGAAAGTAAAATTTCCTTACCATTAGTATTATTCGGTCAAAATATAAATGGTAAAATAGTTTCTTTTAACTATTATCATATGATTGTATATTGCTGTAAATTATATGACGGTGAAATTCTTATGCGTGATTTCATCCCCGTAATGCGAAAGTCAGACTGCGAAATATGCTTGTATGATAAAGTGACACAGCGATTCTTTACAAATCAGGGAACGGGTACATTCAGCGGTAAAATAGCAGAAGATTATCCATACAAGTGGGATTATGGTATGGGTGAACTGAGAAATGCAGGGTATGAAGAACTTATAAACGGAACTGCATCGAGTACATTATCTGACAATGGTTTGAAGTTGAGTGCAAAGACGGGCAATAGTTATATCCGATATTTATTCCCGATAATTCATTCAAGCATTTCAGAATGCGAAGTTGTGTTTAATGTAGAATCATTTGTACCTGCAACATTTAACGGTTTCAGAATTCAGCTTACGAATGCAGTAATCGGAAATCAGATATATGTAAAAAATAATGCCTTGTATTTTGGCTCAGAAACTGCACAGCTGAAGTTGAAAGATATAATTGCAGAGAAAGATTATAAAATCAGATTGTGGTTTGATGAAACAAGAGGCTGTAAGGTGTGGCTTGATGATGAACTGATTTATGAAACAGAGAGCTTTTCAACACAGTATTGCACCAATACAGCAATCTTTCAGCAGAGCGGCGGGTCAACGATACTCAAATCCGTAAAATACCGTGTTATTAAATATTAGAACAGGAGGTCAAAATGTTAGCTAAATACATAAACGAATATCAGATTAATACTGACAGAAGAAAGATTGTTCTTGATGACAAACTGATAATCAATCCGACCGATGAACAGTTAAAGGCGGCAGGGTATCTTGAGCTTATTGATGCGGATTGTGAAATGAACGCAACTGTATCATATAAAATTGCGGATGATAAAATTATTACGGTTTATACACCTGTGCCGGAGGAAACAGCAGAACAACAACCAACAGCTGACAATGCAACAAAAGAATTCTTTGAAACATTGTCATCAGCAGAAACGAATTCTATAGCAAAAATAAGAGCAGCAGCTCAGAAGTATCTTGATGATACAAAGGAGGAAATTTAAATGGAATATTTTGTAACAGATTTCAAAAAATGTTTAATCGCAGTAATTATATTTTTGGTGCTGTTTGTAATTGATTTTGTCTTTGGCTTGTGCAAAGGCATTTTTATCGAAGGTGTCAGCAGTTCAAAACTGAGGATGTCTGTGCCTAAGTTTGTAGGCTATTTCGGCATGATACTGATGTGCATTCTGCTTGATACGCTGATTATGACATCAACAGATATCGAGTACGCACCGATCGGCTTAATCAGCTGTGTGTGCTTTTGCATTATTGAGGTATCGTCAATTGTTGAAAATGCAAGGGCACTCGGCATCAATATTCCGCCGATTGTAACGAATGTAATTGATTTTATCAAAGCAAGATTGTTCAGTGACAAGGAGCAGAAGGGCGGAGCAGGAGCACTTAAGTTCAGTGAATGGGTTAGTAAGTACAACGGCAAAAAGACAGATTATGACGGTGTGTACGGTGTACAGTGCGTTGATTTGATTGATTGCTACATTGATAAGTGCTTGGGTCTTAAAAAAGGCTTCTGGGGCAATGCAAAGTATTGGTGGACAAACCGCAACGGCAGTGCATGGCTTAAGAGTAATTTTGAATTCATCACACCGGGCTATAAAAACGGCGAGCTTAAAGCAGGGGATATCGGCATCAGGACAAGCGGTACATACGGCCATATCTTCATTGTTAAGGAATCAACAGCAAACGGCAAGCTGAAATATTATGACCAGAACGCTGACGGCAAGGGTGCAGCAATGACACTTAGAGAAAAACCATATACATCAGTGTATATTAATGGTGTTCTCAGACCGAAGGACAGAAGCAATATTAATACAGATAAGAAGGTGACAAACGTGGCAAAGTACGGCAACGCAGCAATGACATCAGCACAGACAGTTTATGCAGACAGCGGTTTGACCTTAAAGGTCGGCAGTGTAGAAAAGAGCGAGAGAGTGCTCCAACTTGGAACAGGCGAGGGGAATCCTATGATTTCATATCAGACTGCAACGGGTTATAAGGTTGGTTTCACCAAAAAGGGAACTGTTAAGAAAGATTAATCGGAATTTCCGAATAATTAACCCCCTCGATTTCGATTACATTAAAATTGAATAACATAAAATCAGCCCTCAGCTCTTTCGAGTTGGGGGCAGTTTTTGTTTGACAAAATCAGTGCATTGTTATATCCTAAAATAAATAATATTTAGGAGAGACCCTATGCGACTTGGAACGGATAAAGAGTTAATCAGCATTGAGGATATATTTGAAAATGATGAATTTGTATTAATGAAAGCGATTTATAAAAAGAATGCTTTTCGCATATCTGTATTATCTGTTGGACTTAAGGATGGATTAGGCGATATTGTAAGGATTGTTGATGTTGAGGAGAGGTATTTGTGATACGTATAATATCTATTAACAATACAGTCCTCCGTATTGGGAAATTATTATGGCTGCTGCTTTGGGATCTGGTTTTTTTATATTAATTGGATATTGTAGTTTTTTTACATAACTAAACATAAATTCAACTCCCTAAATTTCTGTTTTATTCTATGCAAAAATTAAATTTATGACACAAAAGTTATTTTAATTATATGAGATGTGTAGATATATTCCGTATTGTTGAAATAAATGAAAAATACCC
>JAIDVA010000118.1 GCA_029059925.1 Eubacterium sp.
CCTTATCGTCTGCATCGTCAGATGTGTATAATAGACATGGAGAATTAACACTTTTTATGGATATTTTAAAATTACAGCCTGTGTTCAAGGATTATCTTTGGGGCGGCGAAAGACTAAAAAATGATTTTGGATTTGAGAGTGATCTGGACAAGGTTGCGGAAGGCTGGATGCTTTCCTGCCATAAAGACGGCAAAAACATAATTATCGGCGGCGAATATGACGGACAGACACTGGATGACGTTATTGAGAAAACAGGAAAAGAAAAGCTTGTCGGTACTAGAGCACTTGATTTTCCATACTTCCCTGTTCTCATAAAGCTGATTGACGCTAAGGATAATCTTTCCATTCAGGTACACCCTGACAACGAATATGCACAGAGAGTTGAGGGCGAATTCGGCAAAACGGAAATATGGTATGTGCTTGATGCAACAGAGGATGCACAGCTGATTTACGGTTTTAAAAATGAAATCACATCAGAAGAATTCAAAAATGCAATTGAAGATAATACATTAATGAATGTGCTCAACACGGTTCATGTAAAAAAAGGCGATTTGTTCTTTATTGAAGCCGGCACTGTTCATGCAATCGGAAAGGGTGCACTTATTGCAGAAATTCAGCAGAATTCAAACTCCACCTATCGTGTATATGATTACGGCAGAGTAGGTGCTGACGGTAAACCGAGAGAGCTGCATATTCAGAAGGCAGTTGATGTATCCGTTACAAAACCGCCTAAATATGATATCAAGCCAATGGGCAATACAATTGACAGCGGTGATTATATTTCAACGCTGCTGACTGAATGTGATTTATTCACGGTTAATCACTATGATGTAAAATCAAAAATTGAACTTTGCACAAATGAAAAAAGCTTTAATCATATTTTGGTCGTTGATGGCAGCGGAAAAATTAACGGTGAAGATTTCAAAAAAGGCGGAAGCTTTTTTGTTCCTGCTAACTTTGGTAAATATGAAATCACAGGCAAATGTGAAATAATCGTTACAAGCATTTAAAATAAAAAATTTAATCATTCAGAATAAAAAGTCACAGATTGGTGTATACTATCTGTGACTTGATTATTTGGGGTGATAAATATGAGAATTGTTAATAACATAGCTTTGATACTTTCAATTATCGGTGGTATCAATTGGGGCTTAATCGGACTTTTCAAGTTTGATTTAGTTGCTTGGATATGCGGAGGACAGGATTCTGTTTTTGCAAGAATCATTTACAGTATTGTCGGTCTTGCAGCAATCTGGTGCATAAGCCTGTTATTTAATAATAGAACTGTCGAGGATTAATTTATTCAACAAAAAATGCAGACACAACAATGTGTCTGCATTTTTGTTTTAGCTTACTTTATCTACTGTCTGCCGTTCAATTTCATTTTTTATTTTAGACAAAATTCGTTTTTCAAGTCTGCTGATATAGGATTGTGAAATGCCAAGTGAGTCGGCAAGCTGTTTTTGTGTATGCCCTTCTCTGCCGCCCAATCCAAAGCGCATTATCATAAGCTCCTTTTCCTTTTTCGGCAAAGCATTGACAATTTTGAGCAAAAGTCTTTTTTCATCATCGTACTCTAATGTTTCATACACATCATCAGGCTCAGTACCTAAAACATCGCGAAGGGTCAGCTCATTCCCATCCCAGTCAATAGAAAGCGGTTCATCAAATGACATTTCGATTTTCATATTATTCACCTTTCTCAGGTGCATAAGAATTTCATTTTCGATGCATCTTGATGCATAGGTCGCCAGCTTAATATTCTTATCCGGATTGAAGGTTTTGACTGCTTTCATCAAGCCTATTGTTCCGATTGAGACAAGATCCTCAGTTGAAGTCGTTTTTGACTCAAACTTTTTCGCAATATAAACAACAAGACGAAGATTATGAG
>JAIDVA010000119.1 GCA_029059925.1 Eubacterium sp.
CACGAGCCTTAGCGTCGGCAGCGTCAGATGGGGATACGAGCCAGCTCTTAACATTGTTCTGAATTCAGGATCCATTGTCGTCTCCCAAAGCTGTGAAGGGTCCATTTCGCCAAGACCTTTATATCGCTGAATATCACAATCGCCGCCAAGCTCAGCTATTTTTTCATCTCGCTCTTCGTCAGAAAAACAATATGCGCTCTTTTTGCCCTTTGACACCTTGAACAAAGGCGGCTGAGCAAGATAAACATAGCCATCCTCGATAATCTGCGGCAAATAACGGAAGAAAAAGGTAAGCAAAAGTGTTCTGATATGTGCACCATCGACATCGGCATCGGCCATAATAATTATCTTGTGATATCTAAGCTTTGCTATATCAAAATCTTCACCGATACCTGTACCAAGTGCCATTACTACAGGTAAAAGCTTTTCATTTGAATAAACCTTGTCCATTCTTGCCTTTTCAACATTAAGCATTTTACCCCAAAGAGGAAGAATTGCCATATGCTCTCTGTCTCTGCCTTCTTTTGCAGAGCCTCCTGCCGAGTCACCCTCGACAATATAAATTTCACATTTTGACGGATCCTTGCTTGTACAGTCTGCAAGCTTACCGGGCAGTGAATTGCTTTCAAGCGGAGATTTTCTTCTCGCATTTTCTCTTGCTTTTCTTGCTGCCTCTCTTGCACGTGACGCATCAAGTGATTTGTTGATAAGAATTTTTGCAACAGCAGGATTTTCTTCAAAATAAGTCATCAGCTTTTCATAAAGCATTGATGATACAAGACCTGTAATATCCGTATTTCCGAGCTTGCCTTTTGTCTGTCCTTCAAACTGAGCCTCGGTCAGCTTAACAGAAATAACTGCGGTAATACCTTCACGGACATCCTCACCGCTGAATTTTTTATCACTGTCTTTTAAAATACCAAATTTTTTACCATAGTCATTAAATACTCTTGTAAGTGCTGTTTTAAAGCCTGTTTCGTGTGTACCGCCATCAATCGTATTAATGTTGTTTGCAAAGGATAAAAGAGTTTCGTTATAAGAATCGGTATAGCAAAGTGCAACCTCTGCACTTCTGTCACCTTTAGTTGTTGAAAGATGAATTACCTCCTCCTGAATAGGATTGAGTCCTCTGCTTATATTGATATATTCAACAAATGAACGAATACCGCCCTCATAACAGAATTCTTCACTGATCTGCTCTTCGGCATCATCACTTCTTTTATCACTGAGCGTAATTGAAAGGCCTGCATTAAGGAAAGCCTGTTCCCTCAAACGTCTTGCAAGAATTTCGTATTCATACTTTGTTGTTTCCTGGAATATTTCCTCATCTGCTTTAAAACGGATAAGTGTTCCGTGACCGTCAGCATCACCGATAATATGTAAATCGTTGACAGGTGTTCCTCTTTCAAATCTCTGGCTGTAGATATGACCGTTTTGTGTAACCTCAACCTCAAGCCATTCTGACAAAGCATTAACTACGGATGAACCAACACCATGCAGACCGCCCGATACCTTATAACCTGATCCGCCGAACTTACCGCCTGCGTGCAGCACTGTAAGTACAACTGTTACAGCCGGCAATCCTGTTTTTTCATTAATACCAACAGGTATACCACGTCCATTATCACGTACCTGAATCACATCACCCGGCAGAATATCACATTCAATGTGCGTACATACGCCTGCAAGTGCCTCGTCAATTGAGTTGTCAACAATCTCATAAACAAGATGGTGCAGTCCTCTCGGTCCTGTTGAACCGATGTACATACCCGGGCGCTTTCTTACAGCCTCAAGACCTTCAAGCACCTGAATATCCTTTGCAGAATATTCCTCGGTTACTACGGTATCAATATCCTGTGGCTTATAAACATATCCCAGCCCCCCAGACAAA
>JAIDVA010000012.1 GCA_029059925.1 Eubacterium sp.
ATTATACGATTTATGTTATAGTAAAACAAAGGCAGGGAATAGATATGGGTAAATTCAGATGGGCATATATTGGCAGCGGAAGTATTGCCGATTCAACAGCAAGAGATATTATAAGGGGAAGTCATGTTATCACCGCTGTTTACAGCAGAAATGTTGAAAAGGCAAAAGCATTTGCATCAAAATACGGCGCTGCCGTCTATGATGATTTTGATAGTGCAGTAAATCGTGATGACGTTGACGGAGTATACATTGCAACGCCTCATACTTCCCACGTTGATTATGCCGTTCGTGCTATGGAACTTGGAAAGCCTGTTCTTTGCGAAAAGCCGGTCGGTATTTGTGTTAAGGATGTCGATACTCTTATAAATGCGGCTAAAAGCAATGATACATATTTTTGCGAGGCTATGTGGACATGGTTCAGTGATGTAGCTTTAACAGTTAAAAAATGGGTTGTAAACGGCGGGATAGGTACAGTCAGGGAGGTTGTTATCAACTATATGTTCCCGGGTATTCTTATGCCTAAAACATCAAGACTGCTTACTCCTGAAACGGCAGGCGGAGCACTTTTGGATGTAGGAATTTACCCGATAACATATTGTTATAAT
Organism: Eubacterium sp.; assembly: GCA_029059925.1. GTDB lineage: Bacteria > Bacillota > Clostridia > Oscillospirales > Acutalibacteraceae > Eubacterium_R. Next base: position 606 of record JAIDVA010000012.1, read on the forward strand.
TTGTTTGGCTATCCTGAAAAAATCACCTGCACGGGTAAGCTGAAAAATGGTATTGATATAGGTGAAACGGTTGTGCTTGATTATGGTGAATTTAAGTGCACGCTTAATATGTCTCTTTGCCGGCTTAAAGAAAACTGTAAAATAAAGGGCACTGAAGGTACGATTACTTTGCCTTCGTTTTTCCATATGGCATCAAAGGCTGTGCTGAAAAATAAGAACGGCAGACAGGTGTTCAGCGGCAAAACAGATTACCTTACCGAGTTTACAAGAGCAGCACAGGAAATTATGCAGGGCAAAAAGGAATCGGAATATATTCCGTTTGCTGCAACAAGAGATTGTATGAGGATAATGGATGAATGCCGCAGACAAATGAACCTTGTGTACCCGTTTGAAAGTAATAACATATGATTTTTGAGGAGATATTATGAATAAATCTGTTAAAATTATAGGTTCTGTTT
>JAIDVA010000120.1 GCA_029059925.1 Eubacterium sp.
AGCTTGTTTTGCTTGATATTACTGCTACGCATGAGGGCAGAAGCACAATGCTTGATATTGTGAAAAGAGTTGCCGAAACCGTATTTATTCCGTTTACAGTCGGCGGTGGAATCAAAACGGTTGATGATTTTAAGGAGCTGCTCAGAGCAGGTGCGGATAAAATTTCAGTTAACTCTGCCGCAGTAAGAAATCCTGATTTAATTAATGAAGCGTCATACAAATTCGGTGCACAGTGTGTTGTTTGTGCTATTGATGCTAAAAGAAAGGCTGAGGGCGGCTGGGAGGTCTACCTCAATGGAGGCAGAATACCAACAGGTATTGATGCCGTGAAATGGGCAGCCGAGGCACAGCAGAGAGGTGCCGGAGAAATCCTTTTAACCTCCATGGATTGTGATGGACAGAAAACAGGATATGATATTGAACTTACAAAGGCAGTAAGTGAAAATGTAGGTATACCTGTTATTGCATCCGGCGGTGCAGGCAAGGCAGAGCATTTTTATGATGCTTTTACAGTAGGTAAGGCAGATGCGGTCCTTGCTGCAAGTTTGTTCCATTTTAATGAATTGCCTGTTCCTGAGCTGAAAAAATATCTGAACGAGAATAATATTCCTGTAAGAATCTGATTACACAGGATTCATATTTTTACATAACAAAACGGTGCAGTAATCTGCACCGTTTTTATGCTGTGTTTTAAATTTACAGATGATAAATAATGTCATCGCTCTTCCAATTAAAGAATATGATACCGATAATCAGTGAACATACGGCAATTATTAATGAATAGAGCAGCATGTGCCAGTCCATTATTTCGCCGTAAAGAATACAGCTTCTGAACATCTCTATCATAGAATAGAGTGGATTTATCTTTATAACATTTACAATCCACGAAGTTTCGATTGTATCAATATGATAAATAATTGGTACCATATAGAACAGAAGCTGGCTGAGTACATCCCAGATATATTCTATATCTCTGAAAAATACGCTGATAACAGACAGAATAAGTCCGACACCGACTGAAAACATCAGCAGAAGTATCATTGGGACAATGCATAATAATGCATAAGGTGTAATGCTTAGATTTTCTCCTCCTGAAATTCCCGTTGCCTTAAAGAAAATCCATACACAGATAAGGCAGAGCAGCGATATTGCAAAATTGACAAAACTGCTTAAAATGGATGACAGCGGATACATATATTTAGGAACATAAACCTTTTTTATAATAGCTTGATTACGTCTGAACGAAATCATAGCCTGTTTTGTAGATGTAGTGAAAAAGCTGAATAAAAGTCGTCCTGTAAAGAGGTAAATAGGATAACATATTACATCTCCGCCTTTTTTACCGAAAATACCGCCGAATACAACAGAAAGAACAATCATATTGAGCAGCGGCTGAAAAAAACTCCACAGAATCCCGAGCCACGAATTTCTGTATTTCAGTTTAACATCTTTTTTTGTCAGCTCACCCAGCAGATTTTTATATTTTTTAAACATCTCAATATCATGGTTGAGTTCTTTGTTTTTTATAGACACAAAAGCACCTCTTTTGTTTTAGACAAATTTAGCTTACATAGTATAGCATATGCAATTGTATTTTTCAACCCAAGTCGAAATAATTAATAATTTATCTAATTATCTGAAAATGTCTGCTATCTGCATAGCGGTTTTTCTTGCAGACATATTACCGTCTATAACATAATCGGCAGCATTCATATATTTTTCTTTTCTCTCGTCATAAAGCTGACGAGCTTTTTCTTTGTCCTGAAACAGAGGTCTTGTTTTTGAATTGCCTATACGCTGGCATATAACATCAAAATCAGCATCGAGAAAAACAATTTTTCCGCCAAGTCTGAGAGCATCTACATTGCGCTGAAAGGTGAGGGCTCCGCCGCCGGTAGACACAACACAGTTTTTTAAATCAGAAATGCTTTTGCAGCATTCAAATTCAAGATCCCGGAAATAATCCTCGCCATGTACAGTGAAGATTGCTTTGATAGCTATACCTTGTTCGTGCTCAATCATTTCGTCAGTATCAATAAATTTTCTGCCCATGATTTTGGCAAGCTCCATACCGACAGTGGTTTTGCCGCTGCCCATAAAGCCGCAAAGAATAATATTCATGATTTGTTAAGCTCTCTTTCTGTAATTTCAATAACGCCTTGCACCTGTTCCATTGTAAATTCAACACCGAGCCATATTTCCTGTGCAACAGCTGCCTGCCATACCAGCATTGGCAAGCCGTTTGAGTGTTTAGCACCGCATTCCTTAGCATACTTTATCAGCAGTGTTTCCATCGGATTATATATAGCATCAAATACAGCCTTGCATTTCTGTACCTTATCTTTGGGAAGAACGCAGGCATCCGTATTCGGATGCATACCGACAGGTGTGCCGTTGATTAAAATATCATATTCATCATTGACTTCGTCAAGAGTAATCACGCTAACTTCTTTATTAAGCTTATCAGCGATTTCCTTTTTTATCTGATTGCCTGAATCAATATCGGTATCACGTACAGCTATTGTAAGCTCTGCTCCTGCAAGCACACTTTCAAAAGCAAACATTCTTGAAACACCGCCGCTGCCGCAGAGCAGTACCTTGCCCTTAAGCTCAATACCTGCCATTTCAAGTGCACGCAGAAAGCCGAAGCAGTCTGTGTTATAGCCTGCAGAAATGCCATCCTTGTTATCAACTGTATTAACTGCACCGAAAAGCTCGGCTCTGTCAGACAGCTTATCAAGCAAAGGGATGACGGTAGTTTTATGCGGAATGGTAACGTTAAAACCATTAAGCTCCTTAAGCTTGCCGATATTCTGAACAAGCTTGTCAGGATTGATTTCCTTAAGATTATAATCGGCATCTATACCATTTATTTTGAAAAGCTCCCTGTGAATAACGGGCGACATTGAGTGACCGAGAGGGTAGCCTGTAAGACCAAAATGTTTCATTATGTTTTACCTCGATGAAAAAATATATTGACAACTGATTAAGAATTTTATAATATGATAATAACATAATAAAACAATATTAACAACTACTTTTTGAGGTGAACATTTTTATGGTATTGGAAAAAATCAAAGCAATCCTTGCTGAACAATTGGATATTGATGAGGATATTATCACGTCTGACAGTCTTCTTGTTGAAGATTTAGGTGCTGACAGTCTTGACGCTATAGACATTGTTATGTCTGTCGAAGATGAATTCTCTATTGAAGTTCCTGACGAAATTGTTGAGAAGATGGAAAGCGTCGGCGATATAATCACATTTGTTGAAAACAACGTTTAACCGAATATTCTGTCTGATTTTTTCTGTTTTTCTGAACACTTTCTTTATAAGTGTTTAAAAAATTGTATCAAAAATCCATACATCATTGACTTTAAAATATAAATAAAGTACAATAAAAGCAGGCATAGTGCCTGCTTTTTGTTTTTACAAGGGGCAATAATTTTACTGCTGATGGTGATGTTAATAACAGCGTCGGCAGCTTTGAGAGGGGTAAATCCATATGTCGGAAAAATATATTATGGAGTTGGATCAGCGAACAACCTCCTCCCGTG
>JAIDVA010000121.1 GCA_029059925.1 Eubacterium sp.
CAAAAGAATGGTACATAAAATTAAATATAAAATATTTATCGAATTAAAAACGGATTATTAGGGTGTGTAACATCCTAATATAAACAATATTTTTTATGATTATGATTTATTTAATTCCTCAAGGGAGGTTGGTGAGGTATCAATAACCTCTAATTTTTTAGCCTGCATCCAGAGTGACGGTGTAATTCTCAGCTTATAGCCATATCCCGCATCCATCTGCCAATGCGCCATTGGCGCTTCGGGCAGACCATAGCAGGAGAGAATTGTCATGAGCACACCTGCATGACCGACGATTGCAAAGTTGTTAGTGCCTGTTTTAATGCAGCCGTCAACCACCTTTTCGAAAGCAGCACAGATACGCTGTGCAAACTGAGCATTGCTTTCACCGAACGGTGTTGATGCGTAAGCATCACCATGAAGCCATTTTTTAAAATCCTCGTTGTCTTTCAATTCTTCGGCTGTAAGTCCCTCAAACTCACCGAAATTGTATTCTATAAAATCATCAATTACCAGAATATTATTTTCAGGGAACATAATTTTAGCAGAATCCTTGCATCTTTTAAGCGGTGATGAAAAAACGGCATCTACATTTGGATAATGCTGATGTGCTTTGATAGATTTCAGTGAGGATATACTATCTGTAGTAAGCGGTAAATCTGTATGCCCAATATACTGTGCGTTTAAGTTACCTTTTGTAATTCCGTGTCTGAAAAGATAAAGGGTATATGTTTTCATTGAAAAAAGCTCCTTTTAAAGCGATATATTACAAATATTTAACAAAACAAAAATTTTACTTTACAAACAGTAATACGGCGGATATAATACTATTTGTAATATGGAGGAATTTTAATGGATAGAATGATAGAGGAAACACGTGCAGTCATTCACGAAAAAATAGACAAAAAGTTTGATAAGCTGATTGCAAAGCAGGAAAAGGTAGAAAAACTTTCAAAATTTGCCGAGATACTTTCACAGCTCAGAAAAGAGCGTGGTATAAGCCAGAAAAAGGCGGCTAATGATTTGGGGATAAGCCAGGCACTTCTCAGCCATTATGAAAAAGGTATCAGAGAATGCGGGCTTGATTTTGTAATCAAATGCAGTGAATATTACGGAGTTACTACTGATTATCTTTTGGGTGTGAGCAGCAACAGAACCGGTGTTGATATGTCTTTTATGACAGATGTTGATGATTTACAGGAAATGTCGGAAATTCAGTCTCTTGCACAGGCATCGACAATGATGCTCAAGATGATTGCTAACACAAAAGATGTTAATATGAGCAAATGTATTTATGATTATTACATGCTTTGTCTTTATCGCGGCTCTTTAACAATGGCAAAGGCGGGAATTTTGCCTAAGGAAATGTTCAAAATTGATTTTACACTCGGAAGAGAGCTTGTATCGGCTGCAATTGCAATTGAGGATGCACGCTTTGCTTTTATCGAGGATAAGTCAAGAACAGGATCAGACCTTGGTGAAAGGACTGCAATCCATTCAATTATTGAAAGAGCCGAAGAGCATATTATGAACAGTCTTATTTAAAATAAGGCAAATTGATTTTGTTCGGATTTAATATATTCAAGTATGATCGCTGTGGAGATTTCCGCAGCGATTTTTTTAAATGTAGGATAATCGAGCTGAGAATTCTCGTCTCCCCCGTCGCTGATTGAACGTATAACAGCAAAAGGAATATTGTTTGCAGCACAGGTATGACCGATTGCGCCGCCCTCCATTTCACCGCAGAGTGCATTAAACTCATTAACCAGCTTTTGCTTAAGTGAGCTGTCAGCAATAAATGTGTCACCGCTGGTAATTGTGCCGCGGTGGATTTTTTCGCCGCAATTTATTGCTGTGCGTGCAAGCTTTTCGGAAAGCTCTTCATCTGCCTTTATTTTAATAGTATTCAGTCCGTTTATAAATCCAAGCGGTTCGCCGAGTGCACTGATATCGATGTCATATTCACACACATCGGTTGCAATAACAACATTTTTAATTACAACGTCTTTTGAAAGCGAGCAGCCGACACCAATGTTGATAATTTTATCTATATCAAAATTATCAATCATTGCCTGTGTGCAGATTGCTGCATTAACCTTGCCGGGTGAGCATTGTGCTGCACAGACCATAACCTCTTCAAGAAAGCCGCAGACAAATTCGATACCTGCAATTTTAGTGATGGTTTTTTGTGTGATTTTTTCTTTTATTGAGCTTACCTCAACATCCATTGCACCGATAATTCCCAGCATAGTTATCCCTCACGTTATAAAAATTAAAAAGCTCTTGTTGACGGGAGATCAGTTTTCCCCAACATATAGTGTAATTATAATATATATTGTTAATAAATACAAGAATAATAAATTTTTTGTTGACAAGTATTGTCACTTTAATATATAATATCAAACGATAATGTGGAGTTGTATCCTCATTGACAAAATCAATTGCCTGCACTATACCCGTGCAGAGTTTATAAAAGATTAAGACAAGTTTAGTCTTTTGAATGGAGTGAAAAAGAAATGAAGAGAACTTTCCAGCCTAAGAAGAGACATGCTCAGAAGGAGCACGGTTTCAGAAAAAGAATGTCAACAAGAAATGGTAGAAAGGTACTTGCTCGCCGTCGTGCAAAGGGCAGAAAGAAGCTTTCTTACTAATTACCGACTGGGAGTGATTAGGTGAAAAGCATAACCTTAAAGGAAAACAAGGATTTTCGCCGCCTCTACTACAGGGGCAAGAGTGATGCAGCACCCTGCCTTGTTACCTATGTAATGAAAAGCAGACTCGGCAAAACAAGAGTGGGCATTACAAGCGGTAAAAAAATAGGCAATGCAGTTAAACGTAACAGAGCGAGACGGTTAATCCGTGCCGCTTTTACGGAGTATGAGGACAGGCTCAACGGTGATTATGACATCGTATTTGTTGCTCGTACAAAAACTGCACAGGTAAAAATGCAGGAGGTGCAGAGGCAGATGGAGGACCAGCTGAAAAAGCTGGGTGTGCTGAATTGAAAAAGCTAATTAAAAAGGTAATGATATTCCTTATCAGGACATATCAGCTGACAATCAGCCCAAGATTTTCACACGGCAGCTGCCGATTTACTCCGACCTGCTCACAATATGCTATAGAGGCTATTGAAATTCACGGAATTTTCAGGGGCACTCTTTTGGCAATATGGCGAATTTTAAGGTGTAACCCTTTATGTAAGGGTGGCTGGGACCCTGTTCCCCCCAAGAAAAGTAAAGAGGATAACTAATGAATAGTATTTTACTTTTTGCAAACAACGCTTCAAGTACTGTGTCAAACGGTATACCATTTTTGAAGTGGCTGTATTGGATTTTCGGTTATTGTATGAGACTTCTTATGGAGGTACTTGATAATAAGTATTTCCTTGCGATTGTTATATTTACAGTTGTAACCCGTCTTTTGCTTTTACCGCTTAATATCAGACAGCAAAAAACAATGGCAAGAACCACAAGATTGCAGCCTAAAATCCAGAAAATTCAGAAGAAGTACAATGTTCAGGGCATAACAGACGCAAGAGAGCGTCAGAAAATGCAGCAGAAGCTGAACGAGGAAATGCAGAATCTTTATGCAAGAGAGGGTCACAATCCTATGCAGATGGGATGTGGACCAATGCTTTTCCAGATGGTATTTCTCATGGGTATTATTGGTATTATTTATTACCCGTTGCCTTATGTACTCGGTATCAGCAGTTTCAATGATAATGCACAGGCAATCAGCGATGTAATTTTGCCGATTTATCAGAATCTTATCGGAGATCCGGATGCTAAGGTAATGTATTTCCAGCTTAATATTTTGGAAAACTTTGATGCGTATAGGGAAACTCTTATGACAAGCTTCCCCGATATTTTCACGGCTGAGAAATGCGATATGATAACAATTTATCGTGACAGCATGAATCTGTTTGGTCTGGATATGACAGCAGTGCCGCATCTTAAGGGCAACACGCAGGGACAGATTATTTTAATTCCTATCCTGTGTCTTGTAACATCACTTGGTTCAAGCGTTGTGTCAATGATAATTCAAAAGAAAAACAATCCTGCAGCGCAGCAGCAGGCACAGCAAATGATGCTGATGATGCTGATGATGCCTTTCTTCTCATTTTATATTTCATTTAAGGTAACTGCAGCAGTAGGTTTTTACTGGATTATTTCTAACCTTGTTGCAATTTTGCAGCAGATATTCATTTTCAAGCAGTATCCGCCGAGAAAAACACAGGCAAGGCTTATGATTGATAACACAATCGAGCGCCGTTCTCGTGAGGAGAATGTTAAGAAAATTAAATAATTATCGGAGGATTATATGATAAAGGAATTTATCGGTACCGGTAAAACTATCGACGAGGCAACCCTTGCGGCAAAGACAGGTCTTAACGCACCTATGACAGCTGATGTTAAGATTGAGGTTGTTGCAATGCCGAAGAAAAAGGTTCTTGGCTTATTCGGCGGCAGTGACGCACAGGTTAAAGCAAGCTATGACGATGGCAAAAAAGAGAAAAAGCAGCCTAAGCCAAAAAAGAGCAAGCCTGTTCAGGAGCGTAAGCAAGTTCAGGAAAAGAAGCCTGCTCAGCCAAAACCCGTTGCCCCTAAAAAGGCTCCGCAGCCAGAAAAACAGGAGCAGGAAATTGAAAAAATCAGCGATAGTGATATCGATTTAGATTATGTATGCGCATACCTTAAAACTATGATTGACAGCTTTAAGGTTGAGGATGCAAAAATTACAGCAAAGCTTGTTGATGGCGTTGTTGAGGTTAATGTTGACTGCGATGATTACGGCATTATTATCGGTCGCCGCGGTGAAACACTTGATGCTCTTCAGTATTTAACAAGTCTTGCAATTAAAAAGTCAACTGATAAATATGTAAGAGTTACATTAAATGTCGGTGATTACCGTGCAAAGAGAGAGCAGACTCTCAGAGCACTTGCAGTTAAGAATGCAAATCATGCAATCAGAACAGGCAGAAGATATACCTTTGAGCCGATGAACCCGTATGAAAGAAGAATTATTCATACAGCAGTTCAGGAGGTTGAGGGTGCAACATCTCGTTCTGTAGGCAACGGTATGGACAGAAAGGTTATAATTGAACCGGAAGGCGGAGTAAGATATTCAAACAACCGTGGCGGCAGAAGAAATAATGGCCGCTCAGGTTATACTCCTGCAAAGCCGGATCCAAACCGTGAAAAAGTAGTTGACCGTGCAGATATTCCGAAGTTCGGAAAAATCGAGGTTAACAAAGACTAATAAGAGGGTGACATAACCCTATAAAGGTGGGCACTCGTGTCCGCCTTTTTATTTAGTTATAGTTATTATTAGTGGGAGGGGTATATTTGGCAAAGACTATTGCAGCGGTTGCAACAGGCAACAGTGCTTCAGGAATAGGTGTTATCCGTATAAGCGGTGATGATGCAGTTGAAATTGCACAAAAGGTTTTCAAAGCAATTGATGGTACTCCCCTTTCAGCACTCAAGGGCTACACTGCAAAATTCGGCAATGTTTATGCTGATGGCGAAAGCTTTGACAATGCAGTTGCTCTTGTGTTCAGAAATCCTAAAAGCTATACCGGTGAGGACGTTGTGGAGCTTTCTGTTCACGGCGGAATTTTTATTGTTGAAAAAACTCTGGAGGCTGTGTTTGCGGCAGGTGCCGTTCCTGCACAGGCGGGTGAATTTACAAAAAGAGCCTTTTTAAACGGAAAGATGGATCTGGCACAGGCAGAGGGTGTTGCCGCACTTATTTCTGCACAGGGTCAGGAGGCAGCAAAGGCATCCTTCAATTTACTGCAGGGTTCTTTGAGCAATAAAATTTCACAGGTGCTTGATAAAATGATTGAATGCAGTGCATCAATGGCGGCTTGGGTTGATTATCCTGATGAGGAAATACCCGAGCTTGAGGAGGATGCACTCAAAAAAGTACTTACAGAATCAAAATCGGCACTTTATGATTTGATAAAAAATTATGAAAACGGAATCGTTATGACACAGGGTGTTGATACCGCGATTGTCGGCAGACCGAATGCCGGAAAATCCACGCTTATGAATATGCTTTCGGGTGTAGAGAAAAGTATCGTTACACACATAGAGGGTACAACCCGTGATATTGTTGAAAATTCTGTTCGTCTTGGCAATATGGTTTTGCATCTTTCCGATACTGCCGGTATCAGAGAGAGTGAGGATGTTGTTGAATCAATCGGTATCAAGAAGGCACTTGAAAAAATAGACAGTGCGTCACTGATACTTGCAGTTTTCGACAGCTCTGTACCGCTTAATTCTGATGATGAAATGCTGATTGAAAGCTGTAAAAATAAGCCCTGTGTGGCTGTTGTTAACAAAACTGACCTTGAATCAAAAATTGATTTGGCAGTTATCGAGTCAAATTTTGATAAAATTGTTTATATTTCTGCTAAAAATAATGATGGCACTGCCGAGCTTGAAAAGGCAGTTAAGGAAATTCTTGGCGTTCAGGGCTTTGATTCCTCACAGCCGATTTTAGCAAATAAAAGACAAAAGCTTTGTGTATCAAATGCCTATGACCATATAAGTCAGGCACTTGATGGTGCAGAAATAGGCATTACCTATGACGCAATTAATGTTATGATTGACAGTGCAGTTGATGAGCTTCTGTCACTTACAGGTAAAAAAGCAACGCAGGAAGTTGTTAATAATATATTCAGTCGTTTTTGTGTCGGTAAATAAATTTTAGTAAGCGTAGGTTAAATAATCGTAGGGAACGATGCCCACATCGCAGTGTGACAAAAGGGTTCACGTAAAGTGTAGATTACGCGGTTCGTAGGGGCGCACATTGTGCCCCGCCGACATTACTGTTGTGCCCACAGGCGAACGATGTTCGCCCCTACGGGTAATACCTCAACCCAACGCTGAACTATAAATAGATTTTTAATAAACGGAGCAGGTTTATGGAATATTTTTCAGGAGAATATGATGTAATTGTAATTGGTGCAGGGCATGCAGGAATTGAGGCGTGTCTTGCATCTGCACGTCTTGGCTGCAAAACAGCAGTCTTTACAATCAACCTGGATTGGGTTGGCAATATGCCTTGTAATCCGTCAATCGGCGGAACATCAAAGGGTCATCTTGTGCGTGAGATTGATGCTCTCGGCGGTGAAATGGGCAAGGCTGCTGATAAATATTCACTCCAGTCCCGTATGCTTAACTTAGGAAAAGGACCTGCCGTTCATTCACTCAGAGCACAGATTGACAGACGTGAATACTCTGCCGGTATGAAGCATACACTTGAGCTGCAGGAAAATCTTGATATCAGACAGGGCGAAATTGTAGACATCAAAAAGCTTGATGATGGTATGTGGCAGGTAAAAACAAGGCTTGAGGCATTGTTTACAGCTAAGGCAGTTATTATTGCAACAGGTACATTTTTGGGCGGAAGAGTATATATTGGTGACATATCATATGAAAGCGGACCTGACGGAATGTTCCCTGCTGTAGATTTGGCAGCGGCTCTTAAAAAACTGAACATTCCGCTCAGGAGATTCAAAACAGGTACTCCACCAAGAATCAACAGGCAGTCCATTGATTTCAGTAATCTTGAAGTTCAGGGCGGTGATGAGGAGACTGTTCCCTTCAGCTTTGATACGGAGACTGCACCTGAGAACAAGGTATGCTGTCATGTTACTTACACAAATGATGCTACGAAACAGATTATTCTTGATAATCTGCACAGAAGTCCGATGTATTCAGGCAAAATTGAAGGCAAAGGACCTCGCTATTGCCCAAGCTTTGAGGATAAAATTGTAAGATTTTCAGATAAACAAAGACATCAGCTGTTTATTGAGCCTTGCGGACTGAATACGGAAGAGATGTATCTGCAGGGCCTGTCTTCATCTCTTCCTGAAGATGTTCAGCTGGAATTCATACACACAATCCCCGGACTTGAGAATGCGCAGGTTATGCGTACGGCATATGCGATTGAATATGATTGTGTTGACCCCACTGCACTTAAGGCTACTCTTGAGTTCAATGATATTGAGGGACTTTATGGTGCAGGTCAGTTCAATGGCTCAAGCGGATATGAGGAAGCTGCTGCGCAGGGGCTTGTTGCCGGAATAAATGCCGCTCTTAAAATCAAAGGAAAAGAGCCTTTGATTTTAGACAGGGGTGGATCGTATATCGGAACACTTATTGATGATTTGGTTACAAAGGGCTGTACGGATCCGTACAGAATGATGACAAGCCGAAGTGAATACCGTTTAGTTCTTAGACAAGATAACGCGGATGTTCGATTAACTCCGATAGGTTACAAAATAGGCTTGATTTCCCGCTCAAGATATGATAAATTTTTATTAAAGGAAGAAAATGTTAAGGCAGAGTTTAAAAGAATCAGTGAAAAATCACTTCCTTTGACCGATACCTTGCAGAAGGTCCTTGTTGACTGCGGTACTACCCCGTTGGAGCGTGGATGTAAAATGCTTGAGTTAATCAAGAGACCGCAGGTCACATATAAAGCACTCACTCCCGTTGATGATGACAGACCTGATTTGCCTAAGGAGGTTTTTGAGCAGGTTGAAATTGCTGTTAAGTATGAAGGCTATATTGCCAGACAGGAGCAGCAAATCAAGGAAATGCGCAGAATTGAGTGCAAAAAAATACCCGAGGATATGGACTATTGTTCATTAAAAGGTTTAAGACTTGAGGCAGTTGAAAAGCTGTCAAAAATCCGACCTGAAAATTTAGGTCAGGCAAGCAGAATAAGTGGTGTTAACCCCGCAGATGTTGCTGCACTGAATATAATATTGGAGTCATTATGATAAATTCTGATTTACTTAAAACAGGAGTAAATGAAATTGGGGCAGAACTCGATTCCTACGCGATAGATAGATTTGATTCATATGCTGAGCGACTTGTTCGCTGGAATGAGCATGTTAATCTTACAGCTATAACCGACCCGGACGAGATTGTTATAAAGCATTTTGTTGATAGTCTTTATCCGCTGAGATATGTGCAGATGAAGGCCGGTCAGAAGCTTATTGATATCGGAACGGGAGCCGGCTTCCCTGCATTACCGCTGCTGATTGTTAATCCGGGCCTTGAAGTTAATTTTGTTGACAGTGTAGGCAAAAAGCTTGGATTTGTTAAGGATGTACTGCGCAATTCGGGCTTGGTTGCGACTATAACACATTGCCGTGCTGAAGAAATCAGTAAGAATGATGAGCATCGCGAGCAGTATGACTATGCAACAGCGAGAGCAGTTGCACCGCTCAATGTTTTGTGTGAGTATGGACTGCCTTTTGTTAAGGTCGGCGGATTGTTTATTGCTCTCAAAGGTTCAAGCGGAGAAGAAGAATTGCACAATGCAAAGGATGCAATTAAGACACTTGGCGGTGAGCTTGCTAAGTTTGATGAGTACACCTTGCCAAATGGTGATAAAAGAAGTATAGTGATTATCAGAAAGATATCGCAGACTCCGACAAAATATCCGAGAAAGTCTAAAAAAATAGATACCAAGCCACTCTAAAGCTACATATATATGTCGAAGATAAAGGATTTCCCACGATGGGAAATCCTTTATTTCATATAAACAATGTGGTATAGTTATATCAAGGAGATGAGGCGGTTGGATCAAATAATTCAAATACCTACAGAAAAATTATTACCAAACCCCTATCAGCCACGAAAGCAGTTTAAAAGTGAGGACATGCTATCACTTTCAGAGTCAATAAAAGAAAATGGAGTCTTGCAGCCCCTTTTATGCCGACAAATCAACAACAGCGATTATTATGAGGTAATTGCAGGTGAAAGACGACTGCGAGCTTCAATACTTGCTAATATGCAGACTGTTCCTTGTGTAATAATCGACTGTGATTATGAGTCAAGTGCTGTGTTCTCTATATTGGAAAACATACAGAGAAGTGATCTTGACTTCTTTGAAGAAGCACAGGCAATCAGTCAGCTTATCAATCATTTTGGCATGACGCAGGAACAGATAGGGAAAAAACTCGGAAAAAGTCAGTCCTCGCTGTCGAATAAATTGAGATTGCTCAAATTACCTGTCGATGTAAGATACTTCATAGAGCATGAGGGACTTACTGAAAGACATGCACGTGCATTGCTGAGGCTTGACAGTGAAAAGGATATGTGGACAACCCTTAAGCTGATTAAGGAAAAGCATCTGAATGTTGAGCAGACAGAGGCTTACATAGATACAATAACAGATAAAAAGATAAAGCCGCGCAGGAATGTGGTTAAAATCTTTAAAGATGTAAGAATTTTTGTTAATACAGTCAACAGAGCTATCCAAACAATGAAGGATGCAGGCATTGACGCAGAATCGGACAAGACCGAGACAGAAGAATATATAGAATTTCGAGTAAGAATACCAAAGGATGCACAGAATGCTGCACAGAACACGCACAAGTGTACTAACCCTGCTTAAAACGGGAAACCGTTTTAACATATTCTCCTCTTTTCATCACGTGGAAAAAACGGGCGCGAGCTCGTTTTTTCTGCGTTTATAGGGATAAAGTATATCGCAGTATTATTTTCACTTGTGTTTCATGTGAAATATAATAC
>JAIDVA010000122.1 GCA_029059925.1 Eubacterium sp.
CAATAAGGGGGAATTAGCTATGGCTAAAACGAAGGGCGCAGGTACGCTTGCAGGGCGTACTTGGATATCAATCGTACTGTTTGGTCTTGTCGGTCAGATTGCATGGGTTGTTGAGAATATGTATTTTTCACGATTTATGCAGAATGAAATTACAAGAGCTCCGTACGCAACAACATTAATGGTTGCATTTTCCGCAATATTTGCAACTCTTTCAACGCTTATAGGCGGTGCTTTATGTGACCGTGCAGGCAAACGTAAAATGTTTATTTGTTGGGGCTATCTTATATGGGGCTTCACTATTATGATGTTTGCCCTCGTACCAATGCAGCCGAGTGCTGATAAAGTTTTGCCTTTAGTAATTTTAGTCGTAGTTATGGACTGTGTTATGTCAATTATCGGTTCAATCAGTAATGATGCTGCATTTAATACATGGGTGACTGATATTTCAAACACAGCCAACAGAGCTAAGGTTGATACCGTTCTTGCAATTATGCCGCTGCTTGCAATTGCAGTTGTATTCGTTGGCTTTGATGGTCTTACAAACGCTTCCGCAACTACCGATGATTGGAAAAAGTTTTTCCTGATTTTAGGCATTATTCCCACAATAGGCGGTTTAATCGGTCTTGCAATCATGAAGGATAAGGAAGGGCTCAAGCCTTGTAAGGATAACTCATTATTCTCTGACTTTACATACTCACTTCAGACAAAGGTAATTAAAGAAAACAAAATGCTTTATGTTTGTCTTGCAGGTAATATGATTTCTGCGATTGCATATCAGATTTTTGTTAACTATCTTTTCAATCTGATTGAGGGTACATTAGGTATTACCGATTACATTATTCCTGTTGCAATCATTATGGTTGTAGCTGCCGGATTATCGGTTCTCGTTTCTTCGCTAATGGATAAATACGGTAAAAAGCATTTTTACTTTCCGACAATCATTGCCGGTGTGTTAGGCAGTCTTATCATCTGGAGCACAAAATTCTTAATCGGTAAGAATGAAACAACACTTATTGCCGTTCTCATTGTAGGCGGCATACTCGCTATAGGCGTAAGCCTTGTTATGGCAGGACTTTTCACAGCATCGTACAGAGATTATATTCCGCAGGGCAAGGAAGGCTTGTTCCAGGGCTGCAGAATGGTTATGTATGTTCTTGTGCCTATGATTGTAGGTCCGCTGATTGCGCAAACTATTATTAATCTTGCAAATAAAGGTGTTGCTGACGCGGATATCGTTTATCCTATGGAACTTTTCTTAGGTGCGGCTATTGTAATGCTGTTTGCGTTCATTCCTGCTGCTGTTGTCAGAAATAAGCAGGCTGCACATCACGATAAGCTTATGAAGGAAATGGATAAATAAGAGAGGTTTCATTTATGCGATTAGAACCAAATAAATCTTCGAACTATTCATATTCCTATAGGTTTTCTATAAAGGATTTTTTACTTGGACTGTTTGTCAAAAAGAGATGCCCTGTATGCGGTGCAAAGCTTTATAAAACAGAGCATAAAGCAATTCATAATATAAGAGAAAATCGCACTTATAATGAAATTGGATACAATAATCCGGATTACTATGTTGTTAATCAGATTGATGTGTTTTATAAGTGTCCGGACTGTAAAAAAGAATTTACAGCCGAGGAGCTTGTGAAAAAATAATAAAAATGCTGTGATATCAATTCATAGC
>JAIDVA010000123.1 GCA_029059925.1 Eubacterium sp.
GTGCTAATGCTACCTAGAAGGTTGTAAACCTTGCTGATGTAACCTTTACAGCAGAGGACTTCGGCTTTAAGGCAGGCGACCGTGAGGGCTTTGCAGATGCTCTTCTTGCAGTTCTCCGTCCAATTACAACTCTTCTTGCTCCTGACGGAAAAATCAAGGCAATGGGATTTGTTAATGTTGATGTAAATATCAAAATGTTCGACTATATGACATCTGACGGAAAATACCAGACAGGTGTTTATGCAACACTTATTCCTTTGCTTGAGCAGCTTGGTATGATTGACCTTCCTACACAGGCAGAGTACAAAGCAAATTATGAGGCAATAAGAGAAGAAAAGGGTGCTTATATCGCAGCTGACCATCTCTTAAAGCCTGTTATCGACCATCTCTTTACAGATGTTGTTGATGTTGTATCACCTGATCCGCTTAATGGACTTATTAAGGTTCTTCCTCGCATTGCTTATGTGATTGACAATGATATGATTAACAGTGCTCTTAAAGAGGCCTCAAAGTCATTTGGTCTTTTAAGCGAAATGCTTGGTGGACTTGATGTATCAAAGGACACAATCAATAATATGCTTGCACAGCCTATTGACCTTTCAGGTCTTACCGGTTCAGAGCTTACAATTACACTTCCTCCGATTAATTGGACTAAGCTTGCTAACTGCTGCACACTTGAGGCAGTTGAGAGCTCATCAGACTTCAACAAATATTTCATTCTCAGAAATGGTGATGTTGATTCTGCATTCTCAACAGTATTCTATTACATCTATCAGGTTGTATTTGCAGATGCAGATGTTTATGCTGCTGTAAGAAAGCTTGTTACAGATAATCTCGGCGGTCTTGCATCAATGGTTACAAATTATACTGATGCTTGGGTGAAAATCGGTGCCGTAGCAACCTATGGTGAGGTGCTTGAACTCCTTGGTACTCCAACAGGCGATGAAATCGAAAAACCTTCAACTCCTGTAGAACCTGAAAATCCGGAGGAACCTTCAAATCCTGATAAGCCAAACAATGGCGGAAACTCAGGCTCATCAAATATTTTAGATAAGATTAAGGATCTTCTTGGTCTCGGCAATAAGGGTGATAAGGACAATGGTTCTTCATCTTCTTCAGACAGAAACAATTCTCTGATTAAGAATAAGAATACTAAGAATCCTTTGATTCCTAAGACAGGCGGCGAAGAGACTGCTGTTGTTATGACAGCTGTATATGCTGTACTTGCAGCTGCAATTGTATCAGCAATTGTTGTCTACAAGAAGAGAAAGGGCAGTGAAGCTGCTGAGTAAATTAAATTTTACCTCCTTGGTATTATTTATCATCACAGTTCAGCGCATTGTGTAAATAAAAATACCGATATAAAAAGCAGGGTGGAGTAATCCACTCTGCTTTAGTTTTTGATTATTAGGGGTATTGTTTGATGATGAAATCAGAGAATATACCATTTCATCAACTTATTATTGTAAAAATTGTAATTTGCATTATTCTTTAAATGAATTAGTAAACCGGAAAGAAGAAAAATAAAAAAATATTTGTTTATAGTGATGAGGAAAGAAAAACTATAGATGTGAATTAGGTTATACTGCAAAACAATTAAACACAGTATGCAATATAATACATATTGCTCCAATTGACAAGATATAAAAGTATGAATATTTTATAAAAATCCTTTGGTTTTATATCACCAAAGGATTTTTTGTTTTTTCGAAAATAATGTGTTACTTTCACCCTAAAATTAACACTAATTTATTGGAGAAGGCAACAAAGCTCCCTGAAGTACGTGTAAGACTTATGAAGAAATTTGTAACAGTTTGTTAGCCCCTTTGGTGAGGT
>JAIDVA010000124.1 GCA_029059925.1 Eubacterium sp.
ATAGTATATAATATATCAACTTATATAATAAATCAAGACCTTTTTGTTACTCTTTTGTAAACAAAGCATTTATGATTGAAAAATTCAACCGTAATTAGAATTACCCTCAACAAATGGTTTATTGCTAAATTTTTGATATAATACTATGATTTACTTACGGCAGCGCTGTTGAAATTTTTTTAAGAGGCGAAAATAAATGAATATATATTTCAGCAAAAATTCAAAGCAATTCCGCATTGAAAACAAGCTTAGGCATTGAATAGGAATTAGTACTACTTAATAACACAATTCATCATCTGACGTTTTATGAATTTAAGCCGGACGAAAAATTGTATGAATTCAAAAACATTTCTGATAAAATCTTTGCAATTGAAATGATGAACGAAATTCACAGTAAATTTATACCGATGGTAATTATGGACAGAATTGGCGATTTGTAATATATAACTACGGTCATCTGTGGGCATTTGTATTTTCAGGCAGGCAATTCTCAAAAAGCATTGGACAACTTAAAAATTTGTGCCGAGCTTGCAAAGCAATTTGACAATCTGCCTGAAATAACAACACACACATCTATGCTTTTAAAGGGAAAGAAATTCAATAAAAACACCCTTGGCAGCACATATATCGCCTGCTCACAGATGAAACGACTTATGCTGGAAAAATATCCACTTTCCGTGGAATTCAAAAATTCCCGCGAGTTTAAAGAAATAATTGAAATACTGAACTGACACAAAACACCGCAGAGCTTTTTGCTCTGCGGTGTTAATATTTCATACTGAATTAATTTAATTATTATGCTACTCTTTTGAAAGCTTAAGCGTAATGATAAGAAATCTTTTCCGGCATCCTGCTTTTTCATGGTTATTGTCTTTAAAAGAGGGGCTTTTATAAAGGTATTTCATAAATACCTCCTGCAAAATATCCTCGCTGTCATCTCTGCTGCCTGTATAAAGAAAAGCTATTTTATAAAGCATAACAAAATACATTTCATAAGCACGATTGAATTTTATTTCAGCTTCACTATCCATTCTCATTCCCCCTTCATAATGTAAACGACTGAACATCTGATTTGGTTGCAGAAAGAGTCATATAAAAAAGAACACTCCATTATATGAAGTGTTCTCGGATGTCATTTTAATATTTAATAGGGCTTGATGCAAGGTATTTATTAACCATAAGTGCTACCTTAAATACAATTGCATCATCAAATTCTCTGAGATCAAGACCTGTGAGCTTTTTGATTTTCTCAAGCCTGTAAACAAGCGTATTTCTGTGAACAAACAGCTTTCGGGAGGTCTCTGACACATTAAGGTTATTTTCAAAGAACTTCTGAATGGTGAACAAGGTTTCCTGATCAAGTGACTCGATTGAACCGCGCTTGAAAACCTCCTTCAAAAACATCTCACAAAGAGTAGTCGGAAGCTGATAAATCAGACGTGCTATGCCAAGATTTTCATAGCTGATGATTGTTTTTTCCGTATCAAAAACCTTGCCAACCTCAAGTGCAACCTGTGCCTCTTTAAAGGAATGTGCAAGCTCCTTAACACCCGTAACACATGTGCCGATACCGATAACAGCATTGAAATAAAATTCAGAAAGAAGCGTATCGTTAATTGAACGTGCAAGCTTTTCAAGGTCCTTGCTCTCAACATTCGGTCTTACTTCTTTAACAAGGGCAATATCACTTTCATTAACATTGATAACGAAATCTTTTGTTTTATCAGGGAAGAAATTCTGAATAATATCAAATACAGAAATCTCGGTCTCCTGTGTAGCACGGATTAAAAATACAACTCTTGTTGCATCATTATTAAAATGCAGCTCTCTCGCCTTAATATATATATCACCGGGAAGAATATTATCAAGAATAACATTTTTAACAAAGTTTGAGCGGTCAAACTTTTCGTCATTATTCTGTTTAATCTGATCAAGAGCAACAGCGATAATCTGGGAATATCTGCGGCTGATTTCATCAACACCATCAACAAAAACGGCATATTCCGGACGAATCAAAACATCAAAAGTGGTATAGGTTGAATTATCAACACAGGTTTGTGTGCTGCTGAAAACACCCGCTGTAATAACACCCTTGCGCACCTCGCCGATAATACCAAGATCGCTGCAGGCTATTACTGTACCTGTTTCGTCAACCACACCGATTGTGCGGTCAATTGCCTCACGCATCTGATTTATAATCCCCTGAAATAATCTGTTTGGCATTTTATCCACCTCTCCAAATAAAACTTTTTCCTTTAATATACATAAAGTTGCACAAAAAGGATTAGCATTACTTGTTCATATTATACAAGAG
>JAIDVA010000125.1 GCA_029059925.1 Eubacterium sp.
ATCATTATATGTTTGGTTGAGAGTGTTTATAATTTTTTTAATATCTTATTCAATATTTCTATTGACATTTTGATAATCTTGTGTTAAAGTATTACTCGCACAACACGTGCACATATTAATACTTGACAGGTTTAACCCGTCAGCTTGCAGAAGTACTCAAGTTGGTGACGAGGCGCCCCTGCTAAGGGCGTAGGTCGGGTAACCGGCGCGAGAGTTCGAGTCTCTCCTTCTGCGCCAAAAAATAACAGGATGATTTTTCATCCTGTTATTTTTTATGTTTATTGACTTTGCGATGTGTTTAATTGGTTTGGCGACTGTTGGAGTTATGCGTTTTATTGCACAGCTTCGGCTGTGCATTTTTTATTTCAGAGGACAAAAATATGGCTTGCTTTTTAATTGATTATGAAAATGAAAGCGGTAGAGTGCTTGAGGGGATTTCCTTGCTTAATCTCACATCAGATGATGAGATTATCTTTTTTTACAGCAAAAAGGTGACAAGAATAACGATGGAGCTGCATAGAGAGCTTGAAAGAATACCGGCAAAAAAGCTTTATATAAAAATTGAAACCGGAATGCCGAACTCGCTTGATTTTCAGCTGTCATCCTATCTTGGTGCCTGTATACAGAAAAATCCGAATCAAGAATACTATATTATATCAAAGGATTGCGGCTACGATTGTGTCTGCCGTTTTTGGAAAAATATCAACGTCAGTGTTAACCGAATAGAGCGATGCTGTTATTATGCTGAAATCAAGAATATGAAAATGATTTGACTTGCATATTACTGCTTATTTCTGATTTGCTCTGTTGCAATTGTTTTAATGATAATGTATTATGATACTGATGGAGGATTATGAATGACATTTAATATTTTAGGAATTGCATCTGTAATCGGTGTTGTTGTATTGGCATTGGTCGATTACAGCATTTATGAAAAACTCTCTCCCTATTTATATATGAGTGCAGGAGTGAAAAATCGATTGGCACATGAATATCTATCTTATCATAACAACAGCAGATACAAGCTTTATAAATGGATGTCTTCTGCTGCCGTGAATCCGGATGGCTTCAGAAAGATGAAACGTCTTTGCTTTGCACCCGTGTTCCTTGTTGTGTTTTCAATTCTTGCTGTGTTGCTTACTATGCTGACAGAGCATTTTTTAATAACGGAAATTTATTTTTTTATTTCTTTAATATCAACTTTAATACTATCAAAATCAGGCTTTTCTCATGCAAAACAGGTTAAAAGTGATTTTGACAGCGGAATGGTATATAATCCTGAAAACAGTGAATATATTGATGATCTTGTGAACAGCAGGCACATACCGTTAATTGAATTCTTTAACCTTATATTTTATAAGGTATTGCCTGCATTTATGCCGATTATTATAGGTGGTTCTCTATTTGTCTGCGGCATAATAGTCGTTGAGTCTTATAACAATCCGTCTGAATCTGTACCACCGATTCAATCCACGGTAAGCGAATATTATGAAGAAACAAAGCCGACTGTTGTCATTGACGAAAATGCCGGCAATGCTGTTATGAATCTAAGTGTTTTGTTCAGCAAGCTGTCTGAAGAGGGGATATATTGTGATGACATATATTCTTCTGTCAGTTCTCAATATCCGCAGTATACATTTGAAAATTGCGTAAGGGCTAATGGCAATTCAGTGAGCTTCACCGGATATGTGCTTGATAATGAAAATGATGCCAAAGCGTTTTGCAGTTCAATTGTTGCTACGTTAATGGAGGGTGGAATTGATTTTAATACTGAAAACTATAAAATAGATAGTCACCCTGTTACACTTTATTCAAATGAAAGTGAATATGGATATATTGCTGTAATGTATTGTGAAAACGGCATTCTTTATATTGAATGCGATTATTATAAAATTGACTGGCTCAAGAATTTTTTGTATGATAACGGTCTTTTAGGAGAGATTTAATTTTTACTTTAATTCTGTATTGCTTTTTCACGAAGTTAGGATTTAGTAAAATCTGCGAGCCGGAATGAGATTATTTATACCAAATAAACAAAAAAGACATTCACTGATGTGAATGTCTTTTTTGTTTGGCGCAGAGGGGTGGGATTGCGTCAAAACATATTTCGTGCTTGAATACTTTTGCAAAACAAAAGTATAATAAGCACTGCATATGTTTTTCCTTTTTCCCACAAAGCCTTGGCTTTGTGGGAGCCCTGAATAATGGTGTGTTCGAATTAGCTTACCCGTACGAAATAAAAAAGCATCCACACTGTGGATGCTTTTTTATTTGGCGCAGAGGGTGGGATTCGAACCCACGCGCCCTTTCGGACAAACGGTTTTCAAGACCGCCTCGTTATGACCACTTCGATACCTCTGCGTTTGGTGCTCAATAATATTAACACACCTTCGATAATATGTCAAGAACTTTTTACAAAAAAATTAAAGGCTCTTGAAAAAGAGCCTTTTAAGAACGAAAAACTATTTTAACTTAGCCTTCTTCTTTCATTTTTGCAAAGCATTCGCTGCAATATACAGGACGATCACCATTTGGAGCAAACGGCACTCTGCATTCCTTACCGCATGTAGCACATACTGCATCGTGGAATTCACGTGGAGCTTTTGCAGCAGCCTTTCTTGCATTGCGGCATTCCTTACATCTCTGTGGCTCGTTTACAAAGCCTTTTTCTGCATAGAATTCCTGTTCGCCGGCTGTGAAAACAAATTCGTTTCCGCAGTCCTTGCATACTAATGTCTTGTCTTCAAACATTTTTTGTACCTCTCAAATTTTATTTTGCCGGGGAATGTGTTACAAAGAAATACCAATTAATTTCTTTCTTACACGTTGTAAAGCATTGTCGATTGCTTTAGGTGACTTGCATAATCGTTTTGCTATTTCATTGTAACTGCATCCGACAATGTGCAGTCTTAAGACCTCGTTTTCAAAATCTGAGAGATTTTCACGAAGAACTTTAGTTAACAGTGAAACGCTTTCTTGGGCTATAACAATGTCTTCGGCACTGTCAAATCCATTTTCAATCGGCATTTCCTCCTCCTGATATTCTATAACATTTTGGAGAGGGATGTCCTTTTGTCTGTTGAATTTTCGCAGTGCGGTTTGGATAGAATTGTCAATACAGATTTTTGAATATGTATTAAAGCTGGCACCTTTTTTGTTGTCATATGACTTGATGGCAGCTAAAAGACCAATCATACCCTCTTGTATAAGGTCCTCACGCTCCATTGGGGATTCCTTATATTTTGAAGCTATAAATTCAACAATCTGTCTGTATTTTACAATCGCAGCCTCTAGATAAGCATTGTCGCCGGATTGCGCATTTGAAAGAATTTCGTCATGTGTTTTTACTTTAAACTCTGACATAATTCCTCCCACCTTAATAATATAATATCAATAATTATTTTAAAAGTCAACAAAAACGTTAAACAATTGGCAAACTATTTTTGTCAGTTTGCTAAAACTGTGCATTATTCGACACTTGTTTAATAGATTGTCTGCTTTTGTTATAATCGGTTAAACGTTGAAACGGAAGAGTACAATGTCTCCGTCTTTCATAACGTATTCCTTACCTTCAGAGCGTACAAGTCCTTTCTCTTTTGCGGCTGTCATATTGCCGCATTCAATCAGATCATCAAACGAAACGACTTCTGCTCTGATAAAGCCTCTTTCAAAATCTGTGTGGATTTTACCGGCAGCCTGCGGTGCTTTTGTACCCTTCTTAATTGTCCATGCTCTTACTTCAGGCTTACCTGCTGTAAGGTATGAAATGAGACCGAGAAGTTCGTAGCTTTTTTTAATCAGTCTGTCAAGACCGCTCTTTTCAAGACCCATATCAGCAAGGAACATTTCCTTTTCCTCATCATCAAGCTGAGCGATTTCAGCCTCCATTTCAGCACAGATAGGCAACGTTTCCGCATCCTCAGCCTTTGCAATTTCCTCAACGGTTTTGAAGAATTTGTTGCTGTCAATACCGTTTGAAAAATCATCCTCACCCATATTGCAGGCATAGATAACAGGCTTGATTGTAAGCAGTGATACTTCTTTCAGATATTCCTGCTCGTCCTCTGAAATTTCGACACTTCTTGCGGTTTTGCCCTGCTCCATTTCTGTCTGCAGTCTTTCGAGGAACGCAACCTCACCTGCAAGAGTTTTATCACCCTTCATTGCCTTTTTGCGAGAATCAATTCGTCTTGAAAGAATATCGAGGTCAGAGAGGATAAGCTCAAGATTAATTGTCTCAATATCCCTTGCAGGGTCAATACTGCCGTCAACGTGAGTGATGTCGTCGTTTTCAAAGCAGCGTACAACATGGATAACTGCGTCAACCTCACGGATGTGAGAAAGAAATTTATTTCCAAGGCCTTCACCTTGTGCTGCACCCTTTACAAGACCTGCAATATCAACAAATTCAATTGTTGCAGGTGTGAACTTGTCCGGCTGATACATTTTGGCTAATTTGTCAAGTCGTTCATCAGGAACGCTTACCATACCAACATTTGGCTCAATTGTGCAGAAAGGGTAGTTAGCACTTTGTGCGCCTGCATTGGTGATAGCATTAAAAAGTGTGCTTTTGCCTACATTCGGCAAGCCTACGATACCAAGCTTCATAATGTAATCTCCTTATCTTTAAGCCGTTGTGACATAATGATTTTTATAACATAAATTCCTTTCGGCTTATTAACTGTAATCAAAATAACTCAGCATATTATATAACAAAAATCTGCTCTTTACAAGTATAATTTATATAGATGTTTGCTAT
>JAIDVA010000126.1 GCA_029059925.1 Eubacterium sp.
CACTTGCACTTTCCATTGAAGGCAGTGAGGAAACAAATGACAGCAGACGAGGTGATGGTGCATATCAAAGGACCTTCAAGGCAATGCAGCTTCTCAAAAAGCACAAATGTCTTTTTGGTATATCCGTTTGCTATACAAGTGTGAACTATGCTGCTGTAACATCTGATGAATTCTATGATTTAATGATTGAAAGCGGTGTTCGCTTTGCATGGTATTTCCACTATATGCCTGTAGGCAGTGATGCGGATACAAACCTTCTTTTAACTCCTGAACAGAGAGAGCATGTTTACCGCGCAATCCGTGAAAAGAGAAATTCAAAAACAGGAAAGCCTTTATTTACGGTTGATTTTCAGAATGATGCGGAATTTGTCGGCGGCTGTATTGCAGGCGGCAGAAACTATTTCCATGTTAATTCAGAGGGCGATGTTGAGCCTTGTGTATTTATTCACTATTCCGATTCAAATATCAGAAAAAAGAGTATACTTGAGTGTTTAAAATCCCCGCTCTTCCATGAATATTATAAGGGTCAGCCCTTTAATGATAATATGCTGCGCCCCTGCCCTATGCTTGAAAATCCGCAGGCGCTCCGAAATCTTGTTAAAAAATCAGGTGCAAAATCTACAAATCTGATTAAAGCAGAAAGTGCTGATGAGCTTTGTTCAAAATGCGATAATTATGCAAAGCTTTGGGCACCAAAGGCAAAGGAAATCTGGGAGGAGCAGGAACGATTCAAACCGTTTACTCAATACTACCGTGATACGCCTGAGGGCAAAGCAGAATTAAATAAAAGCAGATAAAACAAGGCACAGGATTTGATAATCATTTAATCCTGTGCCTTAGGCAATGAATAGAAATCCGAACCTGCCCAAAATGCAGCATAAAAGCGAATTTATGAAGTTTTCACTGTTGCCTTGCGTCAGCAAGGCTGCCATCTCAAAAATCAAAATTCATCTTTTCTGCAAGCATTTTGGGTCAGCGAGTTAAAATTGTGCTGATTTGTTCTTAATCAAGGCACAAAAACGCAGGAATACTTTCGTATTCCGAGTATTTTTAACACTGAGTAAGGGCAAATCAGCCTATTTTAACCACGGTTCGGATTACTGCTCATTGCCTTGTTGTTTATAACGAATTATTCATCAAGCAAGCTATTGTCTCTTAGCATTTTAACGAATGCTTCCACATCAGTTCTTGCAGTTGCCTCATCGATTTCATATTCATCGGTAACCATTTTAACAGCATCATCAATTGTAATATCCTTACAAAAACAATCCCAAAAAAACGCACCGCTGCCGTTTAAAGTAATCATCCCATTAAAATTCGTACTCTGTTTGCCGACAGGCACAACAATGTTTGAGCCCGCGATTTCCCTTTTTGCAAAGCCGCTTTTAATCTTCATAGCAATCCTCCGAATTGTAAACTTAGTATATGATTAATATATAAATAGTATAACAAATATTATTTCCAATTTCAATATAGGCAATGAATAGAAATTCAAACCTGCCCAAAATGCAGTATAAAAGCGAATTTATGAAGTTTTCGCTGCTGTATTGCATCATATGCAATGTATACAAAATTATAAAGCTAAAATATGGCAATTTTTTCGTATTTGCTCTTGAAGATAGAATACAAATTGGTTATAATAATCGTGGTAATTTTTTTAAATTATTAAATTTTTGCAAAAGAGGGTTAACCTTGTTTTGTAAATCTACTTGGAAGGAGTAAATAAATGGTTTATTCACATGAAGTTGAACAGATGTGTACCGTTAAAAAGGGTCCTCATCATGGTCCGGCTCCCATTCCTGAAGAAGGCAAATGGGTAAAATCTTATCAAATTTCAGACATCAGCGGTTTTTCACACGGTATTGGCTGGTGTGCACCTCAGCAGGGTGCCTGCAAAATCAGCCTTAATGTTAAGGATGGTATTGTTGAAGAGGCTCTTGTTGAAACAATCGGCTGCTCAGGTATGACTCACTCAGCTGCTATGGCTGCTGAAATTCTTCCCGGCAAAACTCTTCTTGAGTGTCTTAATACTGACCTTGTTTGTGACGCTATCAACGTTGCTATGAGAGAAATCTTCAAGCAGCTTGCTTATGGCCGTTCACAGTCAGCTTTCTCAGAGGGCGGTCTTGTGGTAGGTGCTGCTCTTGAGGATCTTGGTAAGGGTCTTCGTTCACAGGTTGGCACAATGTTCTCAACAAAGCTTAAGGGCGTTCGTTATATGGAAATGGCAGAGGGTTATGTTACCCGTATGGCACTTGACGAAGAGGGCGAGGTTATCGGCTACGAGTTCGTTAAGGTTGGCAAGATGCTTGAGGATATTCGTCACGGCAAAACTCCTGACGAAGCATACAAGGCAAACATCGGTAACTATGGCCGCTTCGCTAATGCTGCTAAGTATATCGATCCAAGAGAAGAATAAGATAAGGAGGACAATAAAATGGCAAACGATGTAAAATTCGAAGGCAAGGAAAGAAGACTTGCTAAAATTGAAAAGTGTCTTGCTGAATATGGTCTTTCAAGTCTTGAAGAAGCAAGAGATTTATGTTTATCAAAGGGCATTGATGTTGACGCTATCGTAAAGGGCGTTCAGCCAATCGCTTTTGAGAATGCAAGCTGGGCATATACACTCGGCGTTGCAGTTGCAATCAAATCAGACGTTAAGACAGCATCAGAGGCTGCTGCCGCTATCGGTATCGGTCTTCAGGCATTCTGTATCCCCGGCTCAGTAGCTGAGCAGAGAAACGTTGGTCTTGGCCACGGTAATCTCGGTGCTAAGCTTCTCAGCGAGGAGACAAAGTGCTTCGCATTCCTTGCAGGTCACGAGTCATTCGCTGCTGCTGAGGGTGCTATCGGTATTGCAAGAACAGCTAACAAGGTTCGTAAAGAGCCTCTCAAGGTTATCCTTAACGGTCTCGGCAAGGATGCTGCTTATATCATTTCAAGAATCAACGGCTTTACTTATGTAAAGACAGATTATGATTTCTACACAGGCGACCTCAAGATTGAGGAAGAGAAGGCTTTCTCAGACGGTGAAAGAGCAGCAGTTAAGTGCTACGGCGCTAACGATGTTCTTGAGGGTGTTGCTATTATGAAGCACGAGGGTGTTGACGTATCTATCACAGGTAACTCAACTAACCCAACACGTTTCCAGCACCTTGTTGCAGGCACATATAAGAAGTGGGCTCTTGAGAATGGCAAGACTTATTTCTCAGTTGCATCAGGCGGCGGCACAGGCCGTACACTTCATCCTGATAACATGGCTGCAGGTCCTGCATCATACGGTCTTACAGACTCAATGGGCAGAATGCACGGTGATGCTCAGTTCGCCGGTTCATCATCAGTTCCTGCTCACGTTGAAATGATGGGTCTTATCGGTATGGGTAACAACCCAATGGTAGGCGCAACAGTTGCTTGTGCAGTTGCAGTAGAG
This sequence comes from Eubacterium sp., assembly GCA_029059925.1. Lineage (GTDB taxonomy): Bacteria > Bacillota > Clostridia > Oscillospirales > Acutalibacteraceae > Eubacterium_R. The sequence continues at coordinate 3,431 of JAIDVA010000126.1, forward strand.
GAAGCTGTTAAATAAGTTTATATCTCAGCTTACAATTAAAATGAAAAAGTTAACCACATCATTCGGTTTTATCCTGATGATGTGGTTATTATTTTGCTTTTAAACATTATCCTCTATTCTCTTTACAATATCACTCATTTTTATATCCATAGCACAGGCAATGCGGTAAAGCGTTTCAAGTGTGGGTTTTCGTTCGCCGCGTTCAATTGCAGAAAGATGTGTACGCCCTATATCCGCAAGACCGCTTAACACCTCCTGCGACATTCCTTTTTCCTTTCGCATATCGGATATAACTCTGCCTACTGTTACTGCATCCAGTGTTGGTACAAACATCATAATCACCTCATATTAAGTGTATGATAAAAAAGACAAAATTATGAACACATATGTTGACAAGTGAATACTTATGTGTTAATATTGTGGTATAAAAAAGAGGAGGTTTTCAAAAATGGACGAAAACAATAATCAGCAGTTTAATACACAGCAGCAATTCAATCAGCAGCCATATTATTCACAGCCTCAGCCGCCACAAGAGGAAAAAACGAATGTTGGGCTTGCAATTTTGTCTTTTATAATTCCGATTGCAGGATTGATTCTTTACTTAACAAAAAAAGACAGTCAGCCTAAAACCGCAAAGGCTTGCGGCAAATGTGCTTTAGCCTGTGTTATTATCAACATCATAATTACAATTATATATTCTGTTGCAGTAGGTTCTGCAGTAAAGGAGGTTGTGGATGATTCATCATCAATAACTGAAAATTATGAAATTCCGTCAGCTCCAAATGAAGTTGATGCAGACAGCAGCAATACAGACGATAGCAACAGCGATGGAAAAATCGGTAATTACGCTTGTGTTGTAAAAGGTACAGAACTGCGAACAAATTGGGAGGGTAAGGATACTGTTCTTATCACATACGATTTCACAAATAACTCAAGCAATCCTGCAAGCTTTGACATTGCACTTGATGCTAAAGCATATCAGGACGGAATCGGACTTGAAACAACCTTCCTCAGTGACGATGATACCGATATACTTGATGTTGAAATCAAGCCCGGTGTTACAAAAGAGGTTAAAAAGGCTTATATACTCCGTGATACAACAACGGATGTTGAAATTGAAATATCAGAGCTTTTCTCATTCAGTGACGATAAAATTGTTACAACAGTTAAGCTTGGATGAATAAGAATTATCTATATTGCAAAAGCACCTTGGAGTTTAAATTCCAAGGTGCTTTTCCTTTAAATATATATAAAAAACTTCAAATATAATTCTTATTTTCACAATAAAATCAAATTGCAGCACTTGAAATGCTTATATAAATTGTATATAAT
>JAIDVA010000127.1 GCA_029059925.1 Eubacterium sp.
TCTCATATGAGATGCTCTGAATAATTAGCCATTAATCTGCTTTGCGATTTCCTCTGCGAAGTTCTCTTCTCTCTTCTCGAGGCCGTCGCCCTTCATCATACGGATGAAGCCTGTAGCCTTGATTTCTGTGCCAAGCTCTTTAGCAACTGAATCAATGTAGCCCTTAACTGAACCCTGGAACAAGTCGCCGCGAACGAACTCCTGCTCAACAAGGCAATTTTCTTTATAATACTTACCCATCTTACCTGCAGCAATCTTAGCAAGAACTGCTTCAGGCTTAGATGCCATTTTAGGATCTTCCTTCATCTGAGCAGCAAGGATACCCTGCTCGTGCTCAACAACCTCAGCAGGAACTGAAGCCTCATCAAGATATGCCGGGTTCATAGCAGCAATCTGCATAGCTACGTTCTTACCCATAGCCTCAAACTCAGCTGTTGCAGCCTTTGACTCGTCAGCAACATCAAAGCCAATCATAACACCAACTGAACCGCCGCCGTGGATGTAAGTTGAAACTATACCATCCATAAGCTCGAAACGGCGAACCTTCATATTCTCACCGATTGCAAGAACAAGGTCATTGAGTGTCTCAGTAACTGTTCTGCCTGTGCCGTCAAACTCTGTATCACAGAGAGCTTCAACATCAGCAGGATTTGTAGCAATGATTGTCTTAGCAACACCTGTTACTAAATCCATAAATTCTTCATTCTTAGCAACGAAGTCTGTCTCTGAGGTTACCTCATCATCAACACCCTTCATAGCAGCACTGTCATAATATGGAAGAACTACTCCCTCAGCAGCAATTCTTGTTGCCTTCTTCTGAGCTGCAGCAAGACCTCTTTCACGAAGATAGTCGATAGCCTTATCCATATCACCATCAGACTCAACAAGAGCCTTTTTACATTCCATCATACCAACGCCGGTCTTCTCACGAAGAGCCTTTACGTCCTGAGCTGTAAATGCCATTATATTATCCTCCTAATAAACTATTATTTATTTATAAAACGGAGCGATGCGGGCATCGCTCCCTGCGATTTAAAAATCCGAATTACTCAGCTGCTTCCTCTGCTGCCTCAGCAGGAGCCTCGTCAGCTGTATCCTGACCGTCACGACCCTCGATAACAGCGTCAGCAATTGCACCTGCAATAAGCTTTACTGCACGAATAGCATCGTCGTTACCAGGAATAACGTAGTCAATTTCATCAGGATCACAGTTTGTATCAACAATAGCAACGATAGGAAGACCTAACTTCATAGCCTCTGATACTGCGATTCTCTCCTTGCGTGGGTCAACGATGAACATTGCGTTAGGAATCTTCTTCATCTCTGTGATACCGCCAAGGTACTTCTCAAGCTTCTCAATCTCAAGCTCAAGACCAACAACTTCCTTCTTAGGAAGAAGATCGAAAGTACCATCCTCACGCATAGCCTTAAGCTGTGCAAGACGAGCAACTCTGCCGCGGATTGTCTTGAAGTTTGTGAGCATACCGCCAAGCCATCTAGCGTTAACGTATGGCATTGCACAACGCTCTGCCTCTTCCTTTACAGACTCCTGAGCCTGCTTCTTTGTACCAACGAAGATGATTGAACCACCATCTGCTGCGAGATCGCGAACGTACATATAAGCCTCATCAAGCTTCTTAACTGTCTTCTGAAGGTCGATGATGTAGATGCCGTTACGCTCTGTGAAGATGTACTCAGCCATTTTAGGATTCCATCTTCTTGTCTGATGTCCGAAATGAACACCTGCTTCTAAAAGCTGTTTCATTGAAACTACATTTGCCATTATAATTTCCTCCTTTAAGGTTAATCCTCCGCAATCAGCTTGGCAAAAGCCTCGTTTATAACCTAAGGCTCAGCTGAAATGCGTGCGTATTCGCGTTCATTTTCACGAATGCGTAAGCATTATAACAGAAAAGGCCTGGAAAATCAAGCCTTTTTTATAAGTATTGTCTTTTTCAGCAGACATTTTTTATAAAATTATCTACTCCAAATAAATGTAAAAATAACATCTGCCAAAATGATGATTGTTGTAAACACAAGAATAGAATTAAATTTTCTAATTTTTATACTATCTTTATTGCTGTTGTGTTTCAGTTTAAGATACACCACAAAGCTTAAAACCGCACCGATATAAAAAAGTACATTCAGGGCTACGGCAATGATCAGCCACAGCAAATCCCCATTTATATTCTTTATAAGGAACGTTATATTCAGCACCGAAAGAAGCGTCATAAACACAGATGATAAATACACACCCATTATACCGCGTCCGTGAATTGCAGTCTGTCTTTTTTTACGATTGATTTTATCCTCTTCGCTGTTAATAAGATCATACAACAGCATTCCGATAAGCAGCCAAAATGCCATCAATACCAACAAAAAATTAAAGGACACAAAGGCTGTCATATTACCAATTTCCTGCATATTTTTTCAATCTCCGTCAAATTACTCGGAATTATTGCGCTGCGATATTATTCTGCGAATCCATAACCGCGTCTATTGCGAGAACCACTGCAAGTGCAGTAACCTCGTCCCTGTCATCTGCAATATCAAGTTCAAAGGTATCACCCCAGCTCATCCATGCTTTATGGATGGAAACAATTGCCCTGTCACCGGAAGTAATTATATAATTGTGTGCAAAAAAATCGCCTTCAACATTCCAGCCGAGTCCGTCAACATAATACTTAGGTGTGAAAAAGGTTACTCTTTTAACAATTTCAGCAACCTCACTGCCGTTAACCTCTACAGTGAACTTTGGCATAAAGGCTAAAATTTTTTGTCTTACAAAAGCAACCTCATTATGATTCATGTCATAAATATGCAGCTTTTTTCCAAGCGACAGAAACTCGCCTTCAATATAATATTTATCGTTTCCCTGTTCATCTTTAATCGTAAATTTATCTTTAAAGGAAAACACCTTTTGTTTCATATAAAGTTTCATAATCATTCACCCGTTGCAATCAGATTGCAAAGCTGTTTATATGTAATTCCGATTGCTGCAGCCTCCTGTGGGAGCAAACTTGTCGGTGTCATACCGGGGAGCGTATTCGCCTCAAGACAATAGGCGTTGTTATTCTCATCAAGAATGAAATCAACCCTTGAATAAAAGCCGAGACGAAGAGCCTTGTGCACATCAAGTGCAGATTTCTGCAGAATGCTGCACATTTCCTCGGTAATATCGGCAGGGCAGATTTCCTCCGTAAGACCTGCCTGATATTTATTTTTATAATCATAAAAGCCGTTTAGCGGTCTGATTTCAATAGGCGGAAGCGCCTTGCCGTTGAGTATGCCGACAGAGAATTCTCTGCCTTCTATTTTATCCTCAATAACAACAAAATCTTCATAAACCTTTGCAGATTCGACAGCAGCATTAAGCTGAGATTCATTTTCAACAAGGGCAACCCCAACACTTGAGCCGCAGCTGCAAGGCTTGACAACACAAGGGAATTTGATTTTGCTTAAATCATTATCATTCCTAACATTGATATACTGCCAGTCTGCTGTCAGAATACCGTTATCACGCATCATTCTTTTGGACAAATCCTTATCCATTGCAAGCAGACTTCCCGCATAACCTGAACCTGTATATTTGATTCCATACAAATCAAACACTGCCTGCAGCTGACCGTTTTCACCCTGTGCACCGTGAAGTGCCATAAACACAATATCAGCAGCCTTGCAATGCTCAATCACACCCTTGCCGATAAGCGAGCCGTTATTATCAACTGCATGCTTTATTTTTTCGAGGTCAGGCTCCTGCTCGGATATGGAATAGGAATATCTGAAATCGGATTTATTATTTCTGTAAACCGGCTCAATGTCGCTGCAGTCACCGAAATACAAATCAAGCAGCATCACATCGTGACCGTTTTCAATCAGTGCATTTGAGATTAAAGCACCTGATGAAAGAGATACATCACGTTCAGGGCTTAATCCGCCTGCTAAAACAACTATTTTCATACTTTGCCTTTCTGTTTTAATCGTTTAATTTATAGTTTAGTGTAGTAGGGGCGAACATTGTTCGCCCGTGGGCACAACGATAA
>JAIDVA010000128.1 GCA_029059925.1 Eubacterium sp.
AGCTGTGTATAAGAGCCAGCGTACACGCTCGTCAGAGAATTTACCGCTGAGGGGATGATATTTGGTTGATGCTTCAAAAAATCTCATTTTACAGCAGAAAACCTCTATATCAGAGTTATTCTGTGAAAATTCATATACTTTTTCAAATGCGTCGCTTTCCCATGTATCGTCCGAGTCAAGAAAGTTAACCAGCTTTCCCTGTGCGTACTGCAAGCCGTTATTTCTTGCAGAGCTTACACCGCCGTTATCCTGTTTAATGTATATAATATTTTCGGGATAGAGCTTTTGGTATTTTAAGCAAATTTCTTCACTGTTATCAGGTGAGCCATCATTAACCAGAATAATTTGAATATGCTCTTTAAAAGAATATGTCTGATTGATTACGGAAAGGATGCTTTCCTCCAGATATTCCTCGACATTATAAACCGGAATAACAACAGAAAAATCAAAATTCTTGCTGTCTTCTATCATTTATAAATCTCCTCATTTTGTTCAATAAAATATAAACCTTTATTAATACAAATACATAGTATATTCTGCATTAATATTCAACTTTAAAGCCTTCCTCGGCTTCGGCGACCTTAAGCATAATTGCACACTCGATTCTTTTTCTGTGCAGCTCACAGCCGAATTCATATACACCGTTAACTGAACCTGTTGTGTGATATGCGTTTGCGGCACATCCACCTGAGCAGTATAGCTTTGCAAAGCAATCTTTACATTCCTTATGAGAATATACATTGCATTTTTCAAATTGCTCAAGAACCTCTGTATTCTTTATTCCGTTACGAATATCGCCAAGCAGGAATTTTTCATCACCTACAAATTGGTGGCAGGGATACAGCTCTCCGTTTGGTGTAACTGCCAGATATTCTGTTCCCACACCGCAGCCGGATACTCGTTTAACGATACAAGGACCTGCATCAAGATCTATCATATAATGATAGAAAGTAAAGCCATTACCATTTCTGTAGCGTTTCAGCATTTCATCAGCAAGGATTTGATATTGTTCCTTGAGCTTAGGCAAATCCTCATTCTTAAGTGCGTAAGTCTCCTTCGGATCAGATACTACAGGCTCAATGGAAAGCTCCTTGAAACCTAAATCTGCCATATGAATAATATCACTTGCAAAATCAAGATTATTATGAGTATATGTACCTCTCATATAATAATCCTTTTGATTTCGTGAATTTGCAAATTTTTTAAATTTATCAACGATTAAATCGTAAGAGCCTTTGCCGTTAGAGGACACTCGCATTTTATCGTTTGTAACTTTTCTGCCGTCGAGTGATAAAACAACATTCCCCATTTCCTTGTTGCAAAAGTCAATCACATTATCATTAATCAGCAGACCATTTGTGGTGAGTGTAAAACGGAAGTTCTTGTTGAATTTCTCTTCCTGCTCTCTTCCGTATTTTACAAGCTCTTTGCAAACTTCCCAGTTTAAAAGAGGCTCTCCGCCAAAAAAGTCGACCTCAAGGTTGCGTCTTGTACCGCTTTGTTCTATCAAAAAATCAAGTGCACGCTTGCCTGTTTCCAGACTCATTAAGCCCTTAGGTCCGTCATATTCACCTTTACCGGCAAAGCAGTATTTGCATGCCAGATTGCAGTCGTGTGCAACGTGAAGACAAATTGCCTTGACAACACCCTGTCTTTTCTTGAATTGAACAGCAACATCTTCAAAGGTGTCTTCTGCAAAAAGTCTTCCGTCTTTTATAAGAGCATCTATATCATCAAAGCAAAGGTCAATATCCTCAGAAGTAACCTCGTCATCATCTTTGTATTTTTCAAGAATGATAGATTTGATTTCGTCTTTGCTTTTGTCTTTATACATAGTTATGATATCATATGTAGCCTCGTCAACGGAATGAACACATCCGCTGTTTTGATCAAGTATGATATTATAGCCGTTCATTTTATATGCGTGAATCATAGTATCTCCAAAAAATATATCTAGTTAAAGAAAAAGGTGGGGCGAGCCCACCTAAATCTCACAATTCATTTACTTCTTGAGCTGCTCACATTTCTGATTAGCTACTGAGCAAGAAGTTTTACTTGCTGACTGGCAAGATGTCTGACATTCGCCGCAGCCGCCTTTTTTAGCTGATTCGCAAAGGTTGCGTGAGCTTAAAGTGTTAATTCTTTTCACAAAGAACACCTCTTTCTTGTTTTTTCTATCATTATTTTACATTATAACTCTGTCTTTGTCAATATGCTATCGGGAAGCAAATTGCTGTCAGATATTATATTTACATCTTTCTCTATGCAAAGCTTAATATTGTCAATAACAGCCTGTGTTATCAGCTCTCCCGGTACGATTATGGGAATATCCGGCGGATAAGCGAAAATATATTCACCGCATACCTTATCTATACTCTCGCAAAGCTTGGTTTCTTCGGTTTTTAGAATTTCACTTGATTTGTACTTTTTTTGCGGTATTGGTATTTTTTTTCTGAATGATATGCTGTTTTTTCGTATCTCTAAATCAGCAAGTGCTTTGTAAAGCAAATCAAAGCCGGTCTTTGTGTCTGCAACGGTTGAAATAAGAATTACAAAATTGAGTGTTGCGCCTTCCGGCTCAATTCCGTGTTTTCTCAGATGCTCAGAAAGCTCTGTGCCACTGTATCCTTTGGCAGAGAGGATAATTCTGGTAATATCATCATTTCTATGAATGGTGATATGCTCAAGCATGTTTGCTTTGCTGTAAAAATCATCAAGCAAATCCTTATAATTATGAAAAGCATTTTCACTGTTTTTCAAAAAGTCAATACACTTGTCAACAGAATTCAGCAGTATATAGCTTGGAGAGCTTGTTTCAAAAATATCCATATACATTTTAACTCTGCCAAAATATTTTTGATTATTGATATGAACCACTGCAGTCTGTGTAAGACAGGGAAGTGTTTTGTGCAGTGATTGAATAACAATATCACCGCTGGCTCGGGAAGGAAGCCAGCGGGCAAAACCAAAATGCGCTCCATGTGCTGAATCAATAATAAGCGGTATCTGACAATCAATACTGCTGATAATACCTTCGTAGGTTGGCGAGGTGATTACAATTGCTTTTGCATCATGATTTTCTTTGATAATCGCATCAACTTTTTTTTGCTCAATTTCACCATATACACCAAGGCTTTCATTAAATTTCGGCTCAATATATATCACCTCAAGCTCCATAAAAAAGCAGGCATTGTAAACGGATTTATGACAGTTCCTTGCGATAATTATTTTGTCACCCCTATTGCACACAGCACATATTGCAGATAATATTCCGCATGTAGAGCCGTTAACAGAAATAATGCTTCTTTTATAATGAAAAAGCTTTGCAATATCTTTTTCAAGATCATTTATAATATTTGATGGATAATGCAGATTGTCAAAACAATCAATTTCGGTAATGTCAATATCTGAACCAATAATATTGAATTTATTGTTTCTTTTGTGACCCGGCATATGAAATGGATATGAATCCAAGTCTTCAAGCTTGTTACTTAATTTCAACGTAGTTTTTTTCCTTTCTTAAATTATGAATGCACAGCATTATATATCCTGAAAATATCGGCGTAAGTTCTATAATAGCCGTTTCTTTGAATATGATCAGCAGTATCAAATCGGCAGTAAGTATCAAACCGCTTGCAGCTGCAAGATAATAGGATTTGTTGATAATGAACAGCAGAAAAACCGTAATTCCCATAACAGCTGAAAAAGTAAGCGAGCCTATGCAGTGGAGTGTATACTGTGTGTGCCTATCATAATCAAAATCAAAGCATAACGTAAGTATCATCCCTATTAACGCAATAGTTAGCAGTAATATAAATAATTTATACTTTGCTTTTTTTAATCCTAAAATAATTCCCAAAGCGAGAGTAGTGTATGTAAGGATTCCCCATATGGCAAATAAAACCGGATGTTCAAGACCGATTTTTGATAATGCACCGCTGTTGCCGACAAATCCCCCGAGGCTTGCATACCATAGGGAATAGACTGTTATAATCAGAGATAATGATACTAAAATAATTTTTTTCATAATTTCACCAAATATATTGTAACATATTT
>JAIDVA010000129.1 GCA_029059925.1 Eubacterium sp.
ATCGTTCCCTACGATTTTTTATCCAACACTTATTAAGATAAACAATAATTTATATATTATTTATTGCATAATATTGTCTGCCGTGGTATAATTAAACGAATTTAAAATGGAGCAGTATGTATGATTATTCTCGGTATCGATCCCGGCTATGCAATTGTCGGCTGGGGTGTTCTTGAATATAAAGCAAATAAATTCCGTGTTCTTGGCTATGGTGCAATTACAACAGACGCCCACACACCATTTCCGCTCAGACTGCAGACGATTTATAACGATATGTGTTATCTGTTTGAAAAGTATAAGCCTGAGGTAATGAGTATGGAAAAGCTATTCTATAATAACAATGCCAAAACGGTTATTGATGTTGCACAGGCGAGGGGTGTTATTACTCTGTCTGCACAGAACTATGGTGTTGATATTTTTGAATATACCCCTCTTCAGGTCAAGCAATCTGTTGTTGGCTATGGCAGAGCTGAAAAAAAGCAGGTGCAGGAAATGACGAGGGTAATGCTGAATCTTGAAAAAATACCTAAGCCTGATGATACTGCAGATGCCCTTGCAATGGCAATATGCCACGGCCACTGCAGCGGCTCTCTTATGGGGGCTTTGAACGGACTTCGTTGATTTGGTTAATAAGGTGAATCTTTATGTTATATAATCTTAATGGCAGACTTACTGTCACAGATGTGAATTTTATAGTTGTAGAATGCGGCGGTGTCGGCTTCAAATGCTTTACAACGCTTAACACGGTTAAGGAAATTGGTAAGGTCGGCGATAATGTGAATGTATTTACTTATCTTGCCGTGCGTGAGGATGCAATGGATTTGTACGGCTTTGCAAGCCTTGCTGAGCTTGATGCCTTTAAGCTTCTGATTACCGTGTCAGGTATCGGACCTAAGGCTGCAGCGGCAATTCTTTCCGAGCTTACACCTGACAAGCTGGCCTTGTGTATTGCCTCAGGTGATGCCAAGTCCATTACAAGGGCACAGGGGGTCGGCAAAAAGACTGCTGAGCGTGTTGTCCTTGAGCTTAAGGACAAAATGGGCTCTATCGCAGTCGGCAGTGCGTCTGACGTTGTTTCAAGTGCGGCATCAGTCAGTGCCGGCAGTGATTCAGCCGAAGCGGTTGAAGCGCTTGTTGCACTTGGATATTCTCAGTCGGATGCGGCAGTTGTTGTCGGCAGTATGGATAAGTCGCTGTCTGTTGATGAAATGATAAGACTCGGTCTTAAACAGCTTGCTAAGAATTTATAGGAGATAAGCTATGCAGGAAACAGAGATGGATTTTGAAAACAGAATAATTACAGCTGATTTCACTCCTGATGATAATGATATTGAAAATTCGCTTAGACCTAAAACGCTTGACGATTATATTGGGCAGGACAAGGTCAAAGAGAATTTGAAAATATATATTGAGGCAGCTAGAGGAAGAGGTGAAGCACTTGACCATGTTTTGCTTTATGGTCCTCCCGGTCTCGGTAAAACAACACTTGCAGGTATAATCGCAAATGAAATGGGTGTTAATATTCGTGTGACAAGCGGTCCTGCTATCGAAAAGCAGGGTGATTTGGCGGCACTGCTTACCAATCTGCAGGAGGGTGATGTGCTTTTTATCGATGAGATTCACCGCCTGAACAGACAGGTTGAAGAGGTGCTTTATCCTGCTATGGAGGACGGTGCGCTCGATATTATAATCGGCAAGGGTCCGTCGGCACGTTCAATCAGACTTGACTTGCCGCATTTTACACTGATCGGTGCAACTACAAGAGCAGGTCAGCTTTCAGCACCTCTGCGTGACAGATTCGGTGTTATTTTCCGTCTTGAAATGTACAGTAACGAACAGCTTGCAACCATTGTTACAAGAAGTGCAGGTATTCTTCAGATGCCTGTTGACAGCGATGGTGCGGCTGAAATCGCATCACGCTCACGTGGTACACCCCGTATCGCCAACAGACTGTTAAAACGCAGCCGTGATTTTGCTCAGGTAAAATATGACGGTGTTATCAGCCGTGAGGCGGCAGTGGATGCGCTCGGCAGAATGGAAATTGATGAGCTTGGTCTTGATAATATTGACAGAGTACTTTTGTCAACAATGATTAAAAATTATAACGGCGGTCCTGTAGGGCTTGAAACCATTGCCGCGGCAATCGGCGAGGAGGCTGTTACGATAGAGGATGTCTATGAACCGTATCTTATGCAGATTGGTTTTCTTTCAAGAACACCGCGCGGCAGATGTGCAACCGCACTTGCTTACAAGCATCTTGGCTTTGAGCAGGAAGGACAGCAAACTTTGCTGTGATAAAA
>JAIDVA010000013.1 GCA_029059925.1 Eubacterium sp.
AAATATAATTTATCAAAAGACAGCTATATCCTTTTTCTGGGAAGAATTGTTCCGGAAAAGGGTGTGCATTACCTGATTGATGCATTTAAAAATATTTATACTGACAAAAAGCTTGTAATTGCAGGTGGTTCAAGTCATACAAGTGACTATATGAATGAGGTTAAACAGCTTGCCAAGGATGACAGCAGAATCATTTTTACCGACTTTGTTCAGGGTCAGCTGCTTGAGGAGCTTTACTCAAACGCATATATTTACTGCCTTCCAAGCGATCTGGAGGGAATGCCGTTAAGTCTTCTTGAAGCAATGAGCTATGACAACTGCTGTCTTACTTCTGATATACCGGAATGTACGGAAGTATGTGAGGAAAAAGCAGTCTATTTTGAAAAAGGTAATAAAAAAGCTTTGCAGCAAAAGCTGCAGCAGCTGTTAAATGATGCGGATTTAACAGCAAAATATAAAAACGGTGCTGCTGATTTTATATGCAGCAAATTCAATTGGCAGGATATTGTAAGCCGGACACTTAAACTCTACAAAGGTGAATAAATGAAGATTTTAATGGTTAACAAATTTCTGTATCCTAATGGCGGTTCAGAAACATATATGTTCAAATTAAGTGACTATCTATCCTCACACGGTCATGAAATTGAATATTTCGGTATGGAACATCCCGACAGATGTGTAAATAACAGCATTAACTGCTATACAGATGAGATGGATTTCCATAATTCTAGCTCTGTAAAAAAAATCACAATGTCTTTGAAAACAATATATTCAAAAGAGGCACGAAAAAAAATCGGAAAGGTGCTTGATAATTTCAGACCGGATATTGTTCACTTGAACAATATCAATTTTCAGCTTACCCCCGCCATTATTTATGAGATTAAAAAGCGCAATATACCAATTGTGCAGACTGTACATGATGTACAAATGGCTTGTCCCAATCACAAAATGTATATTGAAGAACTAAGCTCTACCTGTCAAAAGTGTATTGACGGTAAATACATAAACTGTGTAAAAAATAAATGCTTACATAACTCAACAATGAAAAGTGCCATTGCTGCGGTTGAATCATATTACTACCACGGCAGAAACACATACAACTTGGTTGACTGTTATATTTGCCCCAGTAAATTTATGGCTGATACAATCATAAAAGCAGGTGTGGATAAATCAAAAATTTATGTGCTTCATAATTTCTGTGAAAAACATCAAAACATTCCAAATAAACAAACAGACAAAAAATATGCCCTTTACTTCGGACGTTTAAGCGTTGAAAAAGGAATCAAAACACTGATTGAGGTTTGTAAAGAGCTTCCGGATATTCATTTTGTTTTTGCAGGTACAGGACCGCTTATGGATGAATGCCGCAAAATCGATAATATAGAAGCCGTCGGCTTTAAAACAGGTAATGAATTAAAAGGACTTATAAGAAATGCAGCATTTTCAATCACACCGTCTGAATGCTATGAAAACTGTTCAATGTCAATTATTGAATCCCTTTCAATGGGCACACCGGTAATCGGTTCCGATATAGGCGGTACTCCTGAATTGATTGAAAATAATAAAACAGGACTTATATTTGAAGCAGGAAATAAATCGGATTTGAAAAGAGCAATTATTTCATTATATAAAAATTCTGAAAACACTCTAAAAATGAGAAAAAATTGTATAGATTCAAGTAATAATACAATAGAAGTATATACCGATAAGCTTATTGCTTTATATGAAAAACAAATAAATCAAAATAGAGGAAAGCAATGAAAAAATTAAACGGAACAGTCATTGTTACATATCGCTGCAATGCACGCTGTAATATGTGCAACAGATACAAAAAGCCTTCAAAGCCTGAAGAGGAAATTACAATTGAAACAATAAAAAAATTACCGCCTATGTATTTCACCAACATAACAGGCGGTGAGCCCTTTATCCGTGAGGATTTAAATGATATTGTTCGCGAGCTTTACAAAAAAAGTGAAAGAATTGTTATTTCAACAAACGGCTTTTTTACCGACAGGATAATCGACTTATGTAAAGAGTTCCCGAATGTAGGTATCAGAATATCTATTGAAGGGCTTGAGGAAACAAACAATACAATCCGCGGTCTTGACGACGGCTTTAACAAGGGCTATACAACTCTTAAGAAACTTGTCGAGATGAATCATCCCGATGTCGGGTTCGGCATGACTGTTCAGGATGCAAATGCAAAAGATTTAGTTGACCTTTATAAACTCAGCGATGAAATGAATATGGAATTTGCCACAGCATCACTCCATAATTCCTTCTATTTTGTTGAGGCAAAAAATATTATTAAGGACAGACCAATGGTTGCCAAGGAATTTGAAAGGCTTGTCAATGAGCTGCTCAAATCAAATTCACCAAAAAAATGGTTCAGGGCTTATTTCAATCATGGTCTGATTAATTACATATACGGTCAGGAGAGACTTCTCCCCTGTGATATGGCTTTTGATACCTTCTTTATTGACCCGTATGGTGATGTTATGCCTTGTAACGGAACGAAAGAAAAAGAGGTAATGGGCAATCTGAATGACACGGATTGGGACACTCTATGGAACAGCGAACAGGCAAATAAGATTCGCGAAAAGGTTCGCCACTGTGACAGGCAGTGCTGGATGATCGGCTCCGTATCCCCTGCCATGCACAAATATATCCAAAAACCCGCTATGTGGGTTATCAAGCACAAATTTCTCCGCTTCTTTAAAGAACAAAAATACTCTATGTATGAAAACAAAATCTGCCGTGATTTGCGGGACGGAAAAATTACAAAGGAGGAGCTTGACAAGCTTTCAACCTGTGATGTAAATGCAGTTGTAAATGACGGACTTTCCGATATATCAAGAGAACAGCTGAAAAATAAAACCGGCGAGGAAATTGTAGACGCAGATATTGCTGCACAGATAAAAAACAACTAATAACGCTTAAATCCCTAAGCTGCTAAATTACCCGAGGAGTAAAAATTCTTTATGTCTGATAATAAAAAAAAGGTTGCAATCATAACACGTCATGCAGTGTCAAACTACGGCTCTGTATTACAGGCATATGCACTCCAGAAGGCAATAGCTTCATTCGGCTTTGAAAGTGAAATCATTGACTATATAAGATTTGATGAGGAATATAAAAACATCACCGACACATTGGTAAAAAAATCCTCGTGGAATAAGAACATTGCAACCAGACTTGTGTATAAAGCCATTCAGTCACCTGAATACGTAAAAATGGGGAAGGCATTTGAAAAATACAGAAAAGACCTTTTAAACGAAAGTGACACAAGATACTGCTCAATTGACGAACTAAAGAAAAATCCACCCAAAGCAGATATATACTGCACAGGCTCTGACCAGGTGTGGGGTGCTATAGGCAATGATGAAATTGATGGTGCATACTTCCTCAATTTCGTGCCTGAGCATAAGAAAAAGATTGCCTATGCCGCAAGCTTTGGAAAAACAGACACCACTCAAAAAAGCAGTGCACAAATCAAAAAATATCTGAGCTCATATGACTGCATCACTGTGCGTGAAAAAAGTGCAGTTAAGATTATAAACAGGCTTGGACTGAACAATGTAACACAGGTGCTTGACCCTACGCTTTTGCTTGATAAACATGAGTGGAGCAAGCTTATTGACAACAATATTAATGACAAATATGTGCTTTTATATCAGCTTCACAGCAATCCGGAAATGGATTGTTACGCAGATGAATTTGCAAAAAAAGCGAGGCTTAAGCTAATCAGACTTACTCCTCTTTTTCACAGAACATTCAAATCGGGCAAAGCAGTATATCTGCCTGATATCAACACATTTTTATCGTACATAAAAAATGCAGAATATATGATTACCGACTCCTTTCACGGTACTGCATTTGCAATAAACTTTAATACGCAGTTTATTGACATTTTACCGGGAGAAACAAAAACAAGAAATCAAAGCATATTGGAGCTTACTGGACTATCAGAGCGTATACTGAATGATTACAACGATTTCAGCTTTATAGACAATAAAATTGACTTTACGGATTCTAATGAAAAAATAGCGCAGGCTCGTGTTCAATCGTTGGAATTATTATATAAAATGCTTACAACAGCGTCAGACAATAACTGAGGTTAAAAAATGAAAAACGCATCACCAATACTTATTGAAAATAAAATAAATTGCTGTGGCTGTGCCGCCTGTCAGACTGCCTGTCCTGTCAATGCAATAAATATGGTATGTGATGAATGCGGCTTTGAATACCCCGTTATTGATGAAAAGCTGTGTATCGGCTGCAATAAATGCAAAAATGTATGTGCATACATCGGCGGTGACTATAAAAACAGCCCAAAGCAATCATTTGCGGCAGTATCAATAACTACAGATATTATGAATTCCGCATCCGGCGGTGTTTTTGCCTCCTTAGCTACGGAATTTATAAATCGGGGTGGAACAGTTGTCGGCTGTGCAATTGAGAATATCAATCAAAAAATCACACCGCATCATATTGCTGTTGAACATCCTGAAGATTTACAAAAATTGATGGGTTCAAAATATGTCCACAGTGATACCGCTAAGATTTTGGAAAAAACAAAAGTATTATTAAACGATGGGAAAAGGGTTCTTTTCTCAGGCACTCCCTGTCAGGTTGCAGCACTGTATGCTTATTTAGGTAAGAAATATGATAATCTGTTTACAATTGACCTGATATGCCATGGTGTGCCGAGCAGAAAAATGTTTTGGGATTACCTTAATTTGCTGTCTGATAAATACGGCACTGTCAAGGATTTTGTATTCCGTGATAAACGAAGAGGACTTACCTTTGTTGCTCGTGCTTTGTGCAATAAAAACGGAAAAGAATATAACAAATATATTCAATACGGCGAAAGCTCATATTATTCCTATTTTCTTCAGGGCAATACATACAGAGATTGCTGCTACAGCTGCAAATATGCCTGTGAGGAAAGAGTCGGCGACATAACAATCGGCGATTTTTGGGGAATCAAAGAGCAGCATCCTGAGCTTTTCGATGGTAAACACAAGGAATTTGATGCAGAAAAAGGCATCAGCTGCTTAACGCAAAATACCAAAAATGGTGAAAAACTTATTGAAGCATACGGAAAAGGACTCAGCCTGCATCCAACAACATTTAATAAAATAGCAAAAGAAAACAAACAGCTTTTACAGCCAAGCCTTGCAAAGGGTGATCGCGATAAAATCATGTGCATTTATAAATCAGACGGCTACAAGGCACTTGATGACTATTTTTTAAAGCAGGCAGGAAGCTCTGTTGTGATTGCCAAGCTAAAAGCTAAGGTTCCGCTTTGGATGAAAAAAATGATAAAGAATTAAGATTGGATTGCTGATTATATGAAAATATTATTCTCTGCTTTTACGGCGAATCCTTATGCCGGCTCAGAGGCACAATGCGGTTGGTCCTGGGCCTATGCAATGCGAAATTACAACGAAGTATACCTTCTCACACGCAACGAGCATAAAAAAGCTGTTGAACATTACATAAAACAAAATAATATTACCAATATAAAGGTTTTTTATCATGACATTCCTGAGTGGATGAATCTTTATAACAAAACACATAAAAACTTTTTCTATTTTTGCTATTACTATTTATGGCAGAAAACTGTTTTGAAAACAGTAAAAAAACTGAACAACGAATATCATTTTGATTACATCCAGCATGTTACTCTGGGTGATTTCAGAATCGCTGCCCCGCTCTGGAAAACGAATGTAAAATTCATATTCGGCCCTGTCGGCGGTGCGCAGACTACACCGAATGTATTTCTGCCTTATATTAAAGGGCACGAAAAAAGCGAAAAGATACGTGAAATCATTAACAGCTGTGCAAAATTAAACTTTTCATACAGACGCACGCTTAATAAAGCAAGCCTTATACTTTGCGCAAATAAAGAAACGCAGTCATATCTGCGTGATATAATCAAGGATAAAAGCAAGTGCCGACTACTGACCGAAAACGGAATCATGTCATCAAAAATCGATGAACCGATTTTTAACCGAAAGACTGAAAATGATACTGTAAATATTCTCTGGGCAGGTCGCTTCCTTTATCGCAAGGGTCTGCAA
>JAIDVA010000130.1 GCA_029059925.1 Eubacterium sp.
GTTATAATATACAGTAAATATTGCTAAAATTGAGAAATCATATGAATTTAGATCCAAATGTACAAAAAATAGTTAGATTACTTTTAAAAAAATGGATACTGATTGTATCGCTTGCAATTATAGGGGCAGTAATTGCAGGTTTATGCACATCCTATTTTACCACGCTGACATATTCATCAAGTGTTGCATTTTTTTCATATGCACAGGATACAAGGCAGGAGCTGACGGACTCTTCGTCAACTCAACAGCAGATAACGAGCAATACTAGCAAAATGAATTATGCACTCAAGATGATGGGCACATATATTGAGTTGTTCAAAACAAATGAATTTAATCAGACTGTTGCCAATGAACTTAATAAAAATTACAATACAGCATACACAGCAGGGCAGATAAAAGGCTCAATATCTTTCGTGACTAAAGAAGATAATGCTGTTTTTAAAGTCATTGTAACGACTGAAGACCCTGAGCTTTCATACCGAATTGCAAAGCAGCTTGAGACAAGTATACCTGAAAAAATGGAGAATACCAACAACGGTCTTCTTATGGCATCGGTTGAGGACTCTGCACTCAAGGCGTCCTCTTCAGAAAGCTTAGGTTATCCTAAAAAAATACTTATTGGGTTTATGGCCGGTGCAGTTCTTGCGGCAGTATATGTTATTTTGCGTGATCTTCTTGACATACGTGTTAAGGGCAGTGACGATCTTGCTGAACATTATGATATACCAATTTTAGGTACAATACCTGAATTTGAGTTTAAAGTATCCGGCTCTTCAAAATCAAAGAGCAAAGCAACAAAAAATGAGAAAGGAGCAGTAAGAAATGGCTAAAAAGAAAAATGATAAACTGTCTCCAACAGCAACCTCTCGTCTTCTGCTGGACAAAGCTCCTATTCAGTCTGCACTTAAATTCAGAATTGAAGAGGCATATAAAACTATCCGTGCAAATATTATGTTTTCAGTTATGAAAAAAGGCTGCAAAAAGATTGTTGTTACTTCTTCCGCTCCGGGAGAGGGCAAAACAACAACTACCGTTAATTTAGCAGTCAGCATTTCACAGACAGACCAAAGGGTTCTGCTTATTGATGGTGATTTGAGAAAGCCCAAAATTCATCAGTATTTTTCTGTTCCCAATGCACCGGGGCTTACCAATTACCTTGGTGATAAAATTTCAGGCAGAAGAACGGCTGATTTATTCAGTGTAATTCATCCTACTGAATATGAAAATCTGTGTGTGCTTTGCTCCGGCTCGATTCCCCCTAATCCTGCAGAGCTTTTAGGCTCTGAGCTTATGGCGGATTTTCTGGATGATGTCAGCAAGGATTTTGACTATATTATTATCGATACTCCGCCTGTAAATGTAGTATCTGACTGCTTGCCGTTAATCAGAGAATCTGATGGGGTTTTGGTCGTTGTGCGTTCTAACAAGTCAACTCATCCTGAACTGCAAAGGGCGATTTCGGCACTTGAATTTATTGATGCTAAAATTTTAGGCTTTGTAGTTAATTTTGTTGAATCTAAAGCAGGTAAGTCAGGAAAGGGTACTTATGGTGCCTATGGCACATACGGCAATAACGGCAGCTACAGCTACAATAGCTATAGATATGGCTACAGATCATCTTATGAACCAAGAAATAATTAAGGTGTGATTGAAATGTTAATTAATAATCTTGTTGAAACACATTGCCATATTTTACCTGCGGTTGACGATGGATCACATAATATTGAAACCAGTCTTAAAATGATAAAAAGACTTCAGGAACAGGGTGCCAAGGCTATAATTCTTACACCGCACTATTATTCAGATTCTGTATCTTTGGAGGATTTCCTTGCTAAGCGCAACAGAGCTTTATATGAATTGCAAAATGCTCTTCCGGCAGATGCTCCGAAGCTTATTCCGGCAGCTGAAGTTTATATCACAAAATATCTGTTCAGTAATGACGGACTGGAAAGAATTGCAATCGGCAATTCCGGATATGCTTTGATTGAGCATCCTTTTTCAGATTCGTTTTCGCATAAAACATATGATAGATTAATAAATCTAAATTATGAATACGGTATAAAGCCGATTCTTGCTCATATTGAGAGGTATCCTGCTCTGATAGATGATGAGGATTTACTTGATGATTATATTGATATGGGTTGTCTTGTTCAGGTTAATATAAGCTCATTCACGGATGCACCGAGGCATATAAGAAAGAGACTTATAAAATACCTTGTGTCTGGCAGAATTCATCTTATTGGTTCTGATTGTCATAACCTTTCCTCACGTGCTCCTGAATATGAAAAAGGAGTAAAGGAAATAATCAAAAAATGCGGCAGCGAGGCAATTGATATTCTTGAAAGGAATGCTAACCTGCTTATAAGATAATATTATATTGTATAAACAAACGGTACTGTCATTTTGTGACAGTACCGTTTACTATTTTTGTTGATAATGATTATGAATTTGCTGTTGGCATATATGCAGCAAGTGTACCTGCAAGTCTTGAAACAGGCATTGTCTGAAGAACAACTTTACCCGGTCCCTCAACAACGGTGTTGAAAAGTCCTTCACCGCCGAAAACAATATTTTTCACACCTGAAACCGTTTTAACATCCATCTTGCAGCTAGCGCTCATCATAACAAGATGACCTGTGTCAATGATAATCTGCTCACCAGCCTGGAGGTTGTACTCAATCGGTGTTCCGTCAATCTCAATGAAGAGAAGACCTGCACCTTCAAATTTCTGCATAATAAAGCCTTCTCCGCCGAATAAGCCGGTTGAAAGCTTCTTTCTGAAAAATACGGACATATTAACGCCCGGAGTTGATGCAAGGAATGAACTCTTCTGGCAGATAAGCTCTTCGCCCGGCTTAATTTCAATAGCCTTGATTTCACCCGGGAAGGATGATGCAAATGTAATCATACCGCTGCCGCCTACACTTGTATATCTGTTTTGGAACATTTTATCATGTGATAGCATTCTGCCAAGTGCTTTGCCGATACCGCCGTTTGTGGTGGTCTCCATCTTCATGTTCGGGCTCATCCATGACATTCCGCCGCCTTCAGTAATAACCTGTTCGCCTGCTTCTAAATAACAGGTAGCCGCAGGAAATGGTGCGCCTTTGATTTCATATCTCATATTCGTCTACCTCTTTCTTAAAAAATTTGTACAACTATTATATAATAAATAGTTGTATTTTGCAATATTTAATATTGCAGATTCCTTTGTTACGGTCGGCGTATTTATGCTTGTAGTTGTGCTTATCGTTATGC
>JAIDVA010000131.1 GCA_029059925.1 Eubacterium sp.
CAATTGCAGCATCTGTTGCGGCTGTTACATGCTTTGAGATGAGCGGTAAAGCTGCTCAGGAGCTTACTGCATACAATTTTGGTAACTTTTCGGTAATTAACGCAACAGCGTCAATTTCATGGGGTTACTTTGTTGCACTTGCACTTTTGCTTGTTGCAACAGGCATTAATATTGCTGTTGCCAAAGCACCTGCTAAGAGCGACGAAACACTTGAAGAGGAAAGACTTGCACGTAAGGCTGCTAAAGAGGAGAAGGAACGTCAGGCTCAGATTGAAAAGGAAAAGGCACATGCCGAGGCGGAAAAGGCGGCCGCTGAGGAAGAGGCTAAGAAGGTAGAAGAGGCTAAAGCAAAGCTTGCGGCCAAAGCTAATAAAAAGAACAAGTAATAAGAATTATAATCGGAGCAAGAAAAGGTAATTCACTAAAATATGTGAATGTCGCCTGTTCGTGCTCCTTTTTCTTGACCTGTATCGTTTGGTTTGATATAATATTATCGGAGTGATAAAAATGGAGAAAAATAAAAAGAAGAAAATAAAAATTATATCAATTTTAGCTGCAATATTGGTTGTTATTATTGCACTGAACGCTATTATTTCAGCGAATCAGTTCAGAATAAAATCTGAGGCATTATATTATATAATGCCTGATTCTATTGAGATGGAGCTTAATAATCATTCTGTAATTGAGCTTTTTAAACGCAAAAATGAAAATTATGATTATAAAACGCAGAAAGACAATCCTCTTGCTGCTTATGAGTTTTATTATTATGATGAGAACGGCAATGAGGTTGTTGTTGCTGCCGACAGTCCTTTAGTTATGGATGACGAGAATCAGGGAGCTCCCGGTATAATGTTTATGATTAATTCAGCTGATAATCTTAAACATATTAAGAAGGTTATAACAATTGTATCGTGTGTTGTTATTCTTGTTATTATAGTTGCTTTGATACTCATTTGGTATAGGGTTTGGTCTAAAAAACAGGATGAGGAAAAAGAGCGCAAATATGGCAAGAAGAACGAGAATAAGCACAAAAAGAAGAAAAAATAATTGTTAACTTGATATAACTAAGTAGGGTGTCTTGTGACACCCTATATTTTAATAGGTGATGATTTATGGAATACAGCAAGCTTTTTACCCCTATGAAAATAGGCAATGTGGAAATTAAAAACAGGGTTGTTATGGCACCGATGTGTATGGGCTTTGGTCAGTATAACGGCTGTGCAACAGAGAAAATGATGGATTATTATGAAGAACGTGCCAAGGGTGGAGTAGGTCTCATTTTTACAGAAATCACCCGTGTTAATGATGTTACAGGTGCTTCTTCTTTCGGTCAGCTTGGTATGAGCCATGATTACCAGATTCCTGCTCTTAAGAAGATGGCTGAGCGTATACATAAGCACGGCTGTAAAGTAATGGTTGAGCTTCATCATCCGGGGAGGCAGAATCTCGGCTTAATGATAGGTACTGTGCCTTTATGCGTTGTTGGCGATAAGCTTATGGGCAATTTATATACAAAAATACTCACAGATGCTGTTATTCCTCCCGGTAAAAAACTGCAGGATCGGGATATTGTTCCTCGTGTAGCAGCTCCAAGTAAATGCGATAAGAGTAAAATGAGCGAAAGTGTGAATAAGGCACTTTCAACAAAGGGCGTAAAAAAACTGATATGTCAGTTTATTGAAGGGGCAGTTCGTGTAAAAAAAGCAGGCTGCGATGGTGTTGAGCTTCATGCGTCTCATGGTTATCTTATTCAGCAGTTCCTGTCACCGAATACAAATAAGCGTACTGATGAATATGGCGGAAATCTTGAGAACAGAATGAGATTTCTTATGGAAATTATTGATGGTATAAGAAAAAACTGCGGACCTGATTTTCCTATAGTTGTACGTCTTACTGTTGACGAAATGTATGATAAAATCGGTCAGAAGGGCAGAGGCTATGATTTGAACGAGGGACTCAGAATGGCAAAAATGCTCAATGATAAGGGCATAGATGCAATCGATGTCTCTTCGGCTGCTTATGATACCTTTAACTATTGGCTTGAGCCTACCACATTTGACTGCGGATGGAGAAAATATTTAGCTGCAGAGGTTAAAAAGGTTGTTGATATTCCTGTTATTGCGGCTAATCTTATTCGTTCACCCAAGCAGGCCGAACTGCAGCTTGAAGATGGAATACAGGATTTTGTTTCTCTTGGCAGACCTTTGATTGCTGATCCGCATTGGGTCAATAAGGTTCAGTCCGGTAAAGAAGATTTAGTAAAACGTTGTGTTTGCTGTCTGTATTGTTTTGAAAGTATGATGGAAAATGCTTATAAATATGACCATGGTCATTGCTCAGTTAATAGCTTTGTAGGTCGTGAAGGTACGGAACTTAAGAAAAACGGCGGTGGACGAAAGGTTCTTATAATCGGTGCAGGTCCGGCAGGCTTAATGGCTGCTGAGCTTATGGCAAAGCGTGGTTTTGATGTTACCGTACTTGAAAGAGAAAAAGAAGTAGGCGGTCAGCTCAATTTGGCTAAAAAGCCTCCCCATAAGGAAAAGATGAATTGGGTATGTACCGATCTTCTGGCTAATGTAAAGGCTCTTGGTGTTAAGGTTGAGCTTGGTATAAAAGCCGATAAAGCGATTATTGATTCTTATAGCCCTGAAATTGTTATCAATGCAACAGGCGGTAATGCAGTATTCCCTAAGCCTTTCCAAAGAAATAATGTTTCAACTGTTACCGAAATACTGAATGGTTCAGTTAAGCTTGAGAATAAAAAGGTTGCAGTTATCGGCTCCGGTATGACAGGCCTTGAAACAAGTGAATTGCTTATTGAGCAAGGTAATAAAGTAACGATTATTGAGATGGCTGATAAAATAGCACCCGGTGCATGGTTCCAGCATGTTGATGATGCAATGCCTAAGCTTGAGGCTGGCAGCACGCAGTTTTATGTTGGCCATAAGCTGTTGTCAATAAATGATGATTCAGTTATACTTGAAAGAATTAAAGATAAAAAGCAGATTAATCTGGATGTTGATTATGTTGTGCTCTCACTTGGTGTAAGACCTGATACCTTGCTTTTTGATGAAATAAAAAACAGTTCGGCATATAAGGTTTACAATATCGGCGACAGTGCTAAGATAGGCAGAATTGCCAATGCTACAGAATCGGCATATCAGCAGATGCTTTCAATAGATTAAATTATCTCTCTTATTCACATCTCCGATCCCACGAGAGTAAGGCGCGTAGCGTTTTCCCAGTTGTGGGTGAAAA
>JAIDVA010000132.1 GCA_029059925.1 Eubacterium sp.
ATCTATATTCGCATTTGTCTCGTGGTCTAGGAGATGTGTATTAGAGACATGATAATAAGGTTGCTATCTGTGACCCTGTTTATCCTGTATATGTTGATACAAATATTATGGCCGGAAGAAGCGGCGAAAAGAACGAGGATGGCTTATGGTCAAATATTATCTATATGCCATGCACAGCAGAAAATAATTTCACACCTGACATTCCTCAAGAAATTCCGGATGTAATTTATCTTTGCTTCCCGAACAACCCTACAGGTATGGTTGCTACAAAGGAGCAGTTAAAGAAATGGGTTGATTTTGCAAATGAGCATAATTCACTTATTCTTTTTGATTCAGCATACGAGGCATTTGTTGTTGACGAGGAAATCCCTAAGTCAATTTACGAAATTGAGGGTGCAAAGACCTGTGCTATCGAGCTGCGTTCATTCTCTAAAACAGCAGGCTTTACAGGTATGCGATGTGGTTATACAGTCGTACCAAAGGATTTGAAGTATAATGGTACAAGCCTTAATCCTATGTGGGCACGCCGTCAGGCAACAAAATTCAACGGTGTATCCTATATCACGCAGAGAGCTGCCGAGGCTATCTATACTGAGGAAGGACAGAAGCAGATTAAGGAAACGCTTGCTTATTACCAGAAAAATGCAAGAGTTATCTATGACGGACTTTGTGATGCAGGCTTTGAATGCTACGGCGGTGTAAATTCACCTTATGTATGGCTTAGAGTTCCCGAGGGTTATACCTCTTGGGAGTTCTTTGATGAATTGCTTGATAAGTGTCAGGTAGTAGGCACACCCGGTTCAGGCTTTGGTCCTGCAGGTGAGGGCTATTTCAGACTGACATCTTTCGGAAATGCTGAAAAGACAGTCGAGGCTATCGAAAGAATTAAAGCAGTATATAAAAAGTAATATTATGAATCATTGCGTATGATTTTAATTTTGACATTATACGCAAAGCAAATAAAATATGCATATCAAATGTGTTGGAGGTTAAAATTATGACAAAGACAGAGCAGCTCTATGAGGGCAAGGCAAAAAAGGTTTGGGCAACTGAGGATCCTGAGGTTGTAATCGTTGATTACAAGGATGATGCAACAGCATTCAACGGTCTTAAAAAAGGTACAATTGTCGGTAAGGGTGTTGTTAACAACAAGATGTCAAACTATCTTATGCAGATTCTTGAGAAGAAGGGTGTTCCTACTCACTTTGTTGAGGAGCTTTCTGACAGAGAGACAGCAGTTAAAAAGGTAACAATTGTACCTCTTGAGGTTATTATCCGTAACCGTGCGGCAGGCTCAATCTGCAAAAGATTAGGTCTTGAAGAGGGTATGGATTTTGTTTGTCCTTCAATTGAATTTTCATATAAGGATGACGATCTCGGTGATCCGCTTATCAATGGCTACCATGCTGTATCATGCGGATTTGCTACACAGGATGAGGTTGACACAATCAAGAAAATGGCATTCACAGTTAATGATGTTTTGAAGGAATATTTTGCTTCAATCGGTGTTGAGCTTATCGACTTTAAGCTTGAGTTCGGTAAAACAGCAGACGGCTCAATTGTTCTTGCTGACGAAATCAGTCCTGATACCTGCCGTTTCTGGGATATTGAGACACATGAAAAGCTTGATAAGGACCGTTTCCGCAGAGATATGGGCGGTGTAGAAGATGCTTATGCTGAAATGATGAAGAGAGTAGGTCTTGACTAATGCCAAATAACACTTATAATTCACCGTTCAATGCTCGTTATGCTTCAAAGGAAATGCAGTATATCTATTCTCCTGATTTTAAATTCAGAACATGGAGAAAGCTCTGGATTGCACTTGCTGAAACAGAAAATGAGCTTGGACTTAATGTAACACAGGAGCAGATTGACGAGCTCAAGGAGCACGCTGATGATATCAATTATGAGGTTGCACAGGAATACGAAAAGAAATTCCGTCACGATGTAATGAGCCATGTTCATGCATATGGCGAGCAGTGCCCTAATGCAAAGGGCATCATTCATCTTGGTGCAACAAGCTGTTATGTTGGCGATAATACCGATGTTATCACAATGCGTGAAGCATTGCTGCTTATCAAGAAAAAGCTTGTCAATGCAATTTCATCAGTTGCAAAATTTGCTGATGAGTATAAGGATATGCCATGCCTTGGCTTTACACATTTCCAGCCTGCTCAGCCTACAACAGTAGGTAAAAGAGCGACTCTTTGGCTTATGGATCTTGTAATGGATTATGAGGAAATCTGCCATGTTATGGATTCCCTCATGCTTTTAGGCTCAAAGGGCACAACAGGCACACAGGCCTCATTCCTTGAGTTGTTTGACGGCGACCACGAAAAATGCAAGGAGCTTGATAAAAAGATTGCAGAGAAAATGGGCTTTAAGGCCTGCTTCCCTGTAAGCGGACAGACATATGCGAGAAAGCTTGACACAATTGTCTGCAATTGTCTTGCACTTATTGCACAGTCCTGCTGTAAGTTTTCAAATGATCTCAGACTTCTTCAGAATCTTAAGGAAATTGAAGAGCCGTTTGAGAAAAATCAGATTGGCTCCTCAGCTATGGCTTATAAGCGTAATCCTATGAGAAGTGAGCGTATAGCATCACTTTCACGTTATGTAATGATTGATGCACTTAACCCCGCTTGGACAGCATCTGCTCAGTGGTTTGAAAGAACACTTGATGACTCTGCTAATAAGCGTGTGTCAGTTGCAGAAGCATTCCTTGCTACTGATGGTATTCTTGATTTGTACATCAATGTTACCTCAGGTCTTGTTGTTTATCCAAAAGTAATTGAGGCAAGACTTATGAGCGAGCTTCCGTTTATGGCAACCGAAAATATTATGATGGATGCTGTAAAGAAGGGTGGCGACAGACAGGAACTTCACGAAAAAATCCGTCAGCACTCAATGGCAGCAGGTGCTGTTGTTAAGGTTGAGGGCGGACAGAATGATCTTGTTGAGCGTATCGCAGCTGATCCTGCATTTATGACAACAAAGGAGGAAATCCTTGCAATTCTTAAGCCTGCTAATTTTGTTGGCCGAGCACCTGAGCAGACTTCGGATTTCCTTAAAGAGACTGTTACACCAATTCTTGAAAAAGAAAAAGAGCTTCTCGGTATGAGTGTGGAGATTAATGTTTAATTAATTACCATAATATATACAAAAATATATACAAAATAAAGGCTGTCCGAATGGACAGCCTTTAAGTTTTAGTATTTATACATTTGTGAATTCGTGTGACTGCAGCATGCTGCACATTACTTTTGAAAGCTCTTCCTTATTAAATACAGGAAGAGGTTCAATGATAGCATCAATACATCCTGCCACAGCAAAGGTTATGGCAGCTATTTCATGATAATTATCTTCTATTGTAAAACCGTTATTTTCGGAAATACAACTAACCAGATTCTCTTTGAGAACTTTTATTGAAGGGCCGCATATGCTGCTTGATTTGAACTTGTAAAGATAATCGACTTCTTTTTCAACCTCATCAAGTAAAATGGTAACTGCTTTAAGCGGATTGGTTCTGATATCCTCATACTTTATTCGGCTTGATACATCAATTACACCGTTCATAATTGTTTCAAAGCAGGACTGCAAGCAATCATCCATACTTTTATAATGAAGATAGAAGGTGCTTTTATTGATATCTGCTCGTTTGCACAGCTCTAATACTGTAATTTTACTGGTGTCCTTCTCGACCATAAGATCAAGCATTGCGTTGAATACAGCTGTACGTGTTCTTTTTATTCGTCTGTCCATTGGTTGATTTTGCTCCGTACTTTGCCATTGGCTGGGTTTAAATTTTTATGTTAATATTTTAACATGCTGTTATAAAAAAATCAATAAACTGTTAAATATTTGTAAGAATGAACAAAAATTCGGAAAAAATTTGTGTAATAGTTCTGCGTTGCGTGAATTAAATTCACTTCGTTCATAGAAAAAAATGATTGCCAATGTCCGATATGTATTGTATAATATAATCGATATTTTTTATGAATGTCAAAAATTACTACAATAGAGGGGTTTATATGAGTAGTTCAAATAGCAGATGTTGTATCAC
Source organism: Eubacterium sp. (assembly GCA_029059925.1). Classification (GTDB taxonomy): domain Bacteria; phylum Bacillota; class Clostridia; order Oscillospirales; family Acutalibacteraceae; genus Eubacterium_R. Next base: position 4,064 of record JAIDVA010000132.1, read on the forward strand.
CGGCGATTGGCTCAAGGGCAAAACTGTAGTTGTTACAGGTGCTTCAAGCGGTATGGGTGCGGGCATTGCCGCAACCCTGATTAAAAAGCATGGCTGCCGTGTCATAGGCATCGCCAGAAGTGAAAGCAAGATGCTTAAATTTATTGAAGAGCTTGGTCCTACATATGCAGAGCAGTTTTCATATGAGCTTTTTGATGTATCGGTTAAGGAGAATTGGGAGAATTTTGCCCAGAAGCTTTCCGATTCTGATATTCGTCCGTCAGTTCTTATAAATAATGCAGGTATTCTGCCAAAGTTTAAAAGATTTGACAGATATTCATATGATGAAATTGAGAAAGCAATGAATATCAATTTCTATTCCTGCGTATATAGTGTAAAAACCTTTTTGCCTACGCTTTTGCAGGAGGAGGATCCTGCAATTATAAATGTTGATTCATCAGCAGCATTGATGACTCTTGCAGGTACATCAATGTACAGCGCATCGAAGGCTGCGCTCAAAAGTTTTACTGAGGCACTTAGAGTTGAATTTAAGGGCAGACTTTATGTCGGTCTCGTTTGTCCCGGCTTTACAAAAACTGATATTTTCCGTGATCAGAAAAATGATGGCGGTAAGGGTCAGAAGGTTATGGATATGATTTCAACCGATTGTGACCGCATGGTAAAAATGATTATGTTTGGTATTGAACATAAGAGGGCAAGAATGGTTCACGGCTTTGATGCTCATTCAATGTCAGTATTTAACAGACTTCTGCCTGTTTCAGGTTCAGAGCTTTTCTCTTTGGTAATGAAGGCTGCAAATATTGATTTGTTCAATGATGTATTCAAGGATTAATTTATTATTTTAAATAAACATGTCGAGGCTGTCAATGACGGCAGCTTCGCCTTTTTATGTTTTATTTCAGGAGGTTTCATTATGGCAAATGATGTAACAAAGCAAAAGTATATGAATTTTAAGGAAATAGCAGCTTACTCACTTGGATTGTTTGGATTTCAGGCGATTGTCGGTTTGCTTAATTCCTACCAGGCAGAGTTTGATGGGTCTATTTTGGGCGGCTACAACGGTATGGCGATTGATGTTGGTATTGTTGGTATCCTTATCCTTATTGCCAAGATTGTGTCAGCAGTTTTTGACCCGGTTGTAGGTAATATGATTGACCGTTCAAAGAGTAAAAAGGGCAAGTTCAAATCAATGATTATCTATTCGCTCATTCCGCTTTTGGTTATGACAGGGGTTATATTCCTGCCTATAGATTTTAAAGGTAATAACATTCTTTGCTATGTATGGATTTTTGTTACATACCTTATCTGGTCGATAGCTATGACTATGGGCGATGTTCCTTCACAGGGTATTGCATCAGTTCTTACACCTAATCCTACTGAAAGAACAAATGTTGTTTCAATTTCAAATACCTTTAAGCAGGTTGGTTTTTCAGCTTGCGTTGTAATTGTACCTATTGTTTGCCTTATTATCCCGGGCGGATCAAAGGTATTCGGCTTTGAGGGCGAGACAGATACACCGATGATTGGCAGCGAATATTTAGGCACAGCAATTTTAACAGCAATTTTAGGCTGTGCATTGTTTGCACTTATTCCGCTTCTTAATAAAGAACGTGTTCCTTATGTAGCAGGAGAAAAAACAACTGCAAAGGATATGATTAATGCGCTTAAAAATAATAAGCCGTTTATGCTTGTTATTATTTCCTATTTCCTTGGCTTTGGCCGTCAGATGGCTATGGGTATTCAGGTTCAGGCAGCAACTGTTCTTTTAGGCTCACAAAACCTTGTTGCGGTTTTGGGTATTGTTACTGCTGTTGGTTCGATGATCAGTATGGCACTTTGCCCGATGCTGATTAAAAAGATGAATGAAAAGAATGCTTATCTTCTTCTTTCAATCTATGGTTTTGCAGCATCCATATTCTCATTTGTTGTAGGTCATTTCTGGTTCCAGAATCCGGAAAATACTGTTCTTACAATATTGTTCTATGCTTCATTATTCCTTATCGGTTTACAGTTTGGTGCTGTAACACTTATGCCTATGATTATGACTGCTGACTGTGTTGACTACTATGAATATGAGACAGGCAAGCGTATGGAGGGTGCTGCTTATTCAATCCTTACCCTTACAATCAAGGTTTGTCTTGCACTCGGCACAGCTGTAGGTCTTATCTTTGTTCAGAAGTCAGGTTATTATGCTTCACTTTCAACAGGTAGCTTCGATACAAATACAAAGGATATTATCTTCTTTGCATATACTGCACTGCCCGGTATTCTTGCTCTTCTTTCAATCATTCCGATGTTCAAATATGATTTGGTCGGCAAGAAAAAGGAAGAGATTACCAGCGCACTTGCTAAGAGAAGAAGTGCAGAGTAAAAAATTGACTGTTATGTGAATGCATTTAATACAGTTTGTGAAGGTTTTGTAAAAAGTCAGAGCGGTTCATTCCGCTCTGACTTTTATTTGTTATAATGTAGCTAAATTGAAATTAGGAGTGGTATTTTTGAAAAGGATAACTTCATTTATGCTTGCATTGATAATGCTTGTATCTGCTCTTGGCAGTGTAAGTATAGTGCAGGCAGCAGACCAAAAAGCAGGTGAAAATATCACCTGGTCAATAGACGGGAATGTGCTTACATTAAACGGAACAGGCGAAATGTATAATTATGGTCCCGGTAATTTCCCAAAATGGATGGCGAACAGTACGGCCGAAAAGATAGTTATTTCCCCAGGAATTACAAGTATAGGAGACTATGCCTTTAATGCTTTGATGCGGGTTACGGAGGTCAGTATTCCCGCAACAGTAAAGACTATTGGCACACGAGCTTTTTCGGGATGTCATATGCTTGCATCAATTCATATTCCTGCATCGGTCGAAAGTATTGGGGATTATGCATTCAGTACAGCTACTGATACGATGGACAGTCTTGTTCAGATTACAGTTGACAGCAATAATAAATACTTCATGGTTGAAAATGGAATGCTTTACAGCAGCGGAAAAACCGTGCTTTATAAAATGCCGTCATATCTGAATATGCAAATTGTTAATGTGCCTTCGAGTGTGGTGACAATCAAGCCGCAGGCAATGCTGGGCTGCAGCAATGTAAAGGAAATTTATCTGCCCGATTCGGTTTCTTTTGTCGGTCAGGGTGCTTTTGAAAATTGTTCAGGACTGCAAAAGGTAACAGTGAACAGCCGTCAATGTGAGCTTGGTATTGGTGCTGTACCTGATAACGAGGGCTTAAAGCTTTATGGTCATAAGGGTACAAATACAGAGCTTTATGTGCAGAACAATGCTTGTAAAAATATTGAATTTGTACTGCTTGGCAGTGAAGAGTGTCAGCATATCATTAAGACCTATATCACCCCTGCAACACGAACAGCAGAGGGAAAGAAAGTTGAGACCTGTACAGTATGCAACAAAACAATAACAACAGTAATTCCGAAGATAGCAAGCCTGGCATTTGTAAAGAGTGTGCTTGAATATAACGGTAAGACCCAGACTCCTGAAATCGTGATAAAGGATGCAAACGGAAATGTGCTTAAGCAGGGAACAGATTATACAGTAAGTCTTCCTAATAGCAGAACAAACGTAGGCAGATATACAGCAAATATAACGTTCAAGGGTAACTACAGCGGAACAGCAGTGCTGTATTTCAATATAGCACCGCAGTCAACCGTATTGAACAGAATTAGTGTAACGTCAACCAGCAGCTTTACGGCACAGTGGAATAAGGTTGGCACACAGTGCAATGGATATCAGGTGCAGTTTGCAACAAAGAGCGATTTTTCGGATGCAAAGACCTACACAATAAGCGGTAACGGCAATACATCAAAAACCTTTACGGGATTGTATAAGAATTGGAAATATTATGTCAGAGTAAGAAGCTATGCAAATACAAGCTTCAACGGAAGTAACTATACAATCTATGGGGCATGGAGTCCTGCAAAGCGGCCGTGGATGACAACAGCAACATCAAAGCTGTCATTCACATCACAGCTTTATAACGGTCAGGCAAAGACCCCGGCAGTAACAGTTACAGACAGTAATGGAAAAGTGCTGCAGAACGGAACAGATTATACAGTAACCTATCCGGCAGGAAGAACAAATGTAGGCAGATATGCAGTAAAGGTAAGCTATAAGGGAGCATACGGCTTTTTGACAGGACAGACGCTTTATTATAATATTCCGCCGCAGAGTACAACAATCAACAGTGTATCCTCGGTGTCAAGAGGCTTCAGATTGATATGGAATAAGCAGCAGAATCAAACAAGCGGCTATCAGGTACAGTATGCAACAAAGAGTAATTTTTCTGATGCAAAAACATTGACGTTTAATAATAACGCGCAGTATATTTTTAACGTAATGGGAATGAAACCGGGCTGGAATTATTATGTCAGAATCAGAACCTTCAAGCATACGAATTTCAATGGCTCAAATTATACGCTCTATTCTCCTTGGTCTGCCGCTAAATCTGTTAAGGCGGGTAAATAAAAAGTAATTTTCATAGGGCATTAATGCTTTTCATAGTATTAATGTCCTATATTTTTTGAATAATTTGTTAATACTATTGACAAATGGAAAAATATTGCTAAAATAGTATTTGTTAGCACTCGAACAACAAGAGTGCTAATTGAACAAGTAAATTGAAATTTTATTATAGAGGTGACTTTTTTATGACTATTAAACCACTTGCAGACAGAGTTTTGCTCAAATCCTTTGAGGCAGAGGAAACAACAAAGAGTGGTCTTATCCTTGCAGCATCTGCACAGGAAAAGCCTGAAATGAGTGAGGTTGTTGCAGTAGGTCCGGGTACTGACGAAAATCCTATGACTGTCAAGGAAGGCGACAAGGTTATTATCAGCAAGTATTCCGGTACAGAGGTTAAGCTTGACGGTGTTGAGTACACGATTACTTCTGTTAAGGATATTCTTGCAGTTGTTGAGTAATTTTGTTTTGCAGAATAATTTTGAAAGGATTGATTAGATATTATGGCTAAGGATATTATTTACGGCGAGGAAGCTCGCAAGGCTTTGCAGGCAGGTATTGATAAGCTTGCAAATACAGTTAAAATTACATTAGGTCCTAAGGGACGCAATGTTGTTCTTGACAAAAAATACGGTGCACCGCTTATTACGAATGACGGTGTAACCATTGCTAAGGAAATTGAGCTTGAGAATTCATTTGAAAATATGGGTGCTCAGCTTGTTAAAGAGGTATCATCAAAAACAAATGATGATGCAGGTGACGGCACAACAACTGCTACGCTTCTCGCTCAGGCACTTGTACGTGAGGGTATGAAGAATGTAGCCGCAGGTGCAAACCCAATGGCAGTTAAAAATGGTATTAAGGCTGCTGTGGATGCTACAGTTGAGGCTGTTAAGGCAAATTCACAGCTTGTTAAGGGCTCAGCAGACATTGCAAGAGTTGCAACTGTTTCTGCTGCTGACGAATATGTAGGTGAGCTGATTGCTGATGCTATGGATAAGGTTTCAGCTGATGGTGTTATTACAATTGAAGAATCAAAGACTGCTGACACTGTATGTGAAGTAGTTGAGGGTATGCAGTTTGACCGCGGCTACATTTCACCTTATATGGTAACGGATACAGATAAGATGGAGGCTGTTATTGATGATGCTATGCTCCTTATCACAGATAAGAAGATTTCATCAGTACAGGATATTCTCCCTCTTTTAGAGGCTGTTCTCAAATCAGGTCAGAAGCTTGTTATTATTGCTGAGGATGTTGAGGGTGAGGCTCTCCAGACAATCCTTCTTAATAAACTCAGAGGTACATTTACCTGCGTATGCGTTAAAGCTCCCGGCTTCGGCGACAGAAGAAAGGATATGCTTCAGGATATCGCTATTCTTACAGGCGGTCAGGTTATTACATCTGATATCGGTCTTGAGCTTAAGGATGCAACTATGGCAATGCTCGGTAAGGCTCGCCAGGTTAAGGTAACTAAGGAAAATACAATTATTGTTGACGGTGCAGGCGACAGCGCTGAAATCAAGAACAGAGTAGGTCAGATTAAGACTGCTATCGAAAACAGCACATCTGATTTTGACCGTGAAAAATTACAGGAAAGACTTGCGAAAATGGCAGGCGGCGTTGCTTTAATCAAGGTTGGTGCTGCCACTGAGACTGAAATGAAGGAAAAGAAGCTTCGTATTGAGGATGCTCTTGCAGCTACAAAGGCAGCTGTAGAAGAGGGTATCGTTGCAGGCGGCGGTGTTGCTCTTATCAATGCTATCCCTGCTGTTGAGGCTCTTCTTGACACAGATGATGCTGATTTTAAGACAGGTGTTGCGATTGTTCTCAAGGCACTTGAGGAGCCTGTACGTCAGATTGCTCTCAATGCAGGACTTGAAGGTTCTGTTATCGTTGACAAGATTAAGAATGCGAACAAGGTTGGCTATGGTCTTAACTTTGCAACGAATAAGTATTGCGATATGATTGAAGAGGGTATTGTTGACCCTGCAAAGGTTACACGTTCTGCAATTCAGAATGCGGCATCTGTTGCATCAATGGTGCTTACTACGGAATCCCTTGTAACTGATATCAAGGATCCGCAGGCAGATGCAGCTCAGGCTGCAGCAATGGCAGCTGCACAGGGCGGTATGTATTAATATTATTGATTATAAAGCTAAAGCGGCACGGATTTTCCGTGCCGCTTTTTTTACATATGACGATATATGGTTTGGCTTTGTGCTCTTTAAACCGAAGGATGAATAAAAGCTCTGCAAATCTTAATTGATTTGCAGAGCTTTGCTGTTTATAATGAATTTTCAGGCTTAACCTTCGTATTCATCCTCGTTTTCCCAGTTATGCCAGATGTTCTGTACATCATCGTTTTCTTCAAACATATCAATCATTTTTGACATTGCCTTCATATCATCCTCAGACTCAAGTCTTGTATATGTTTGCGGGATATATGCCGGCTCTGAAGATACAATGCTGTAGCCTTTAGACTCAAGATCATCACGGATTGTGCCGACATCGTTAGCCTCTGTTCTGATTTCAAAGATGTCCTCATCGTCTGTCAGGAAATCTGTTGCACCTGCCTCAAGTGCATCCATCATAAGTGTATCAGCATCAACATCCTCTTTCTCAATGATGATAACACCCTCTTTGCCGAACATAAAGGTAACTGAACCGGGTGTACCCATATTTCCGCCAGCCTTGTCGAAATAGTGGCGTACTTCGGATGCAGTTCTGTTTCTGTTATCTGTAAGTGTTTCAACAACTACAGCAACACCTGAAGGACCATAGCCTTCATATACAATTTCCTCATAATTTGTGGCATCGCCTTCACCGGCTGCCTTTTTAAGCATTCTGTCAATATTGTCATTAGGCACATTGTTCTGCTTTGCCTTTGCGATTACGTCACGCAGCTTTGCGTTATTGTTAGGATCAGGTCCGCCGTTTTTTACAGCTACTGCAAGCTCTCTGCCGATTTTGGTAAATACCTTTGCACGAGCCGCGTCATTTGCACCTTTTTTTCTCTTAATGGTGCTCCATTTATTATGTCCGCTCATTTGATCACTCCGTTTGTAACAAATTTTAACAAAATAAATTCTATCACATAATACTGTATCTTTCAAGTATTAAAATTATTAGAATATTATAATTAATCAAGTGCTGAAATTGGTTATTGTATATTAATATAT